>JBKCTR010000311.1:0-29689 GCA_046318755.1 Planctomycetaceae bacterium | reverse complement strand
CATGGATTCCGTCCCCTGTGTGCTTCAGAACAGGCCGAAGTCATCCCGCTGAAGTCAATTCCCCTCGGCCAGCGCCCGCACCGCTTCCACGACCGTTCTCCCCACAGTCTCATCGATTTTTTCGTCTGCAAAATGGAACGTCTCGCAAACCCGCTGGTTCCGATACAACACCACGGACACCGCGGCACTGTCAGACAACCCACGCAAGACCGGGCCCTCCGCCGGAGCGGCAGCCAGCGTCAGGGGAAGATTCAGCTTGTTTTCAAACGCCAGGGTCTGCACCTGCGGCAGCAATTTGCGACTATCGGGTCCGATAAACACACCAAAGCCACGCAGCCCATCCGCCCGATGGGCGTCGATTTGCTGGTCCACATCGCGCAGCAAATCCCCCAAGCCAGGAATGATTTTGCGGGCCAGGATCATCACCACAGGGCGGTCACCATTCCGGCAGACATAGCACACCGATTTGCCCTGCAGGGGGCCGGTCACCGCCCGCACATAGAAATTGGGGACAGCATCTCCCCGTTCAAACGCGGGCTCCTGAGAGCCGCGGCCCGAGTGGCCAAGTGTCGCCCCCTTGGGACGATCCGAGGCCGACAACAGGCCCCCGCCCGAACCCAAGACAACTGCGGACAGTCCTCCCCGGAGCCAGTCTCGGCGTGAAATTGGGGGCATCACGGGCAGTTTGGTCCAAGACAACAGGGGCGACCACTCACTTCTGTGCAGGTTATGTCACCACACGATCCTTGGCTAGTCCATCGCCGCAAGAATGGACTATGCTCCCAAAAGCGTACCGGTCACCGTCAGGAACCTCAGCATGACCCAGCCCAGCTTTCCGCTCATCTTCGATTGCCACCTCGACCTCAGCATGAACGCCCTGGAGTGGAACCGGGATCTCACCTGGCCACTCGAGAAGATTCGTCGCTGGGACCTGGCGATGAAAGACAAGGTGGACCGCGGTAACGGAACGGTCTGCCTTCCCGAGATGCGGCGGGGCCGGATTGGGGTTTGCGTCGCGACGCAGATCGGACGGCACTCTCCCTCTTTCCATAAACTGCCAGGGTGGAGTTCGCAGGCCCAGGCCTGGGCCCAAACGCAAGGACAACTGGCCTGGTACCGTGCCATGGAGGAAGCGGGGGAAATGACCGCGCTGCGGACCCGCGGTGAACTCGAGCGGCATGTGGACCTGTGGTTGAACACCCCGTTCCAGGACGAGGGGTTGTACACACGGGATTCGCGGACAAAGCCCCCCAAGACCCCGATTGGATATGTGCTCAGCCTCGAAGGGGCGGACTCACTGGTGACCTTGGGGCACCTGGAACGGGCCTACGAATCGGGCTTGCGGGCCATTGGCCCCGCCCACTACGGACCGGGGGTGTATGCCCATGGGACCGATGCCGCCGGACCACTCCCCTCGAAAGGCCCGGGATTGTTGCGCGAGATGGACCGCCTGGGAATGATTCTGGACGTCACCCACCTCTGCGATGAGGCATTTTGGGAAGCGCTCGAGATCTTTCAGGGGCCTGTCTGGGCCAGCCACCAGAATTGTCGCCCCCTCGCCCCCTGGAATCGCCAATTTGCCGATGACCAGGTGAAGGCGGTCATCGACCGAGGAGGCGTTCTGGGAATGGCGTTCGATGCCATCATGATGGTCCCGGGCTGGAAGCATCTCCGTAGCAAACCTCAAGACTACCAACTCAAGTTGGTGCGGATTTGTGAACACATCGACCATATCTGCCAGATGGCAGGCAATTCCAAGCACGTCGGCATCGGGACCGACCTGGATGGCGGCTATGGGACGGAACAAATGCCCCTTGATATGGATTCCATCGCCGATCTGCAGCAAATCCCCCAATTGTTGCGCGATCGTGGTTACACCGAAGAGGACATCGAAGGGATCATGTGGCGCAACTTCATCGACTTCCTGCGGCGGGTGTTGCCAGCCTGAGGCCAGGCTCGACTTCCGGCTGAGTCGAAAAGCCGACGCGGTTGCGGTGCTCGACCAGCCAACTCACTTTCCCGGGTGGACTTCCGACTCAGGCAGAGTTCATCCCGGGTTGAAGGAATTTGCTGCGCTCGCGGCGCCTGCGGTTGGTTCGAACGGTTCCATGTGCACCAAGACCCCTCCAACCGACGGAACCCGGCTGAGAATCGCCCACTTCACGGCCCCTCCCAGATCATGGGCCTGTCGCAAGGGCATCTCTCCCTCCGCATGCACATGGATATCGACGAACGACTGGAGTCCAGCCCGCCGTACCACCAGTTTCTCGACGGCCATGACTCCCGGGACCTGACCGGCCACCTCGCGTACCCGCTCTGTGACCTCAGGTTCGGCACTTCGGTCCAGCAGATCGAAGGCGGAACTGCGAAGCATCAGGAGGCCGTTGATGAAAATGACACCCGCAGCCACCAGGGCCGCCCAGTCATCAGCCGCTTCCCAGCCTGGCCCCATCCACAGTGCCAGACTGATACCCACGCACGCAGCCAATGAAGTGAGGGCGTCGCTGAGATGATGCCAGGCATCGGCCTGCACGGCCCGGCTCCCGGCGTCCTTTCCGGCCAAATAGACACTGCGAGACACCCACCACTTCACCACGATCACCGTGCACAACACAATCAGAGTCCAGCCCGCCGGAGCATGTTGCGGTGCCTGAATCTCCCGCACCGCCTCGACTGCGATCCCAATCGATGTCCCCACCAGCATCAAAGAGACAGCCACTGCGGCCAGTGTCTCGGCACGCCCGAATCCAAACGGAAACTCATCCGTCGGTCCACGGGTCGCCACCCGCAATCCTCCCAGGACAACCAGCGAGGAAAAGATATCGGCCGTCGACTCAACAGCATCGGCCACCAGCGCGTAAGAATTGCCCACTACACCAGCCACCAGTTTGACTGCGGCCAGAGTGGCATTCACCACCACCCCCAGTTGTGCCGAGCGCGAGGCTTTTTCCCAGGAGAGGTTCGCGGGCTCTGTCTTTATCTCACGGTTCGTCAAGTTCGATCTCCCTGCCCGGGATGCCAGTGCTCGGGCAAACACCGTCGCCGTTTCACCCGTTGTCTATGTGTGTCGCGGGGGAACACTCGGCCGACGGATTGCTGGCGGGACGGAAAAGCCACCTTGAGTGTCATCACAAACTTCTGAAAGAATGGGGGCTTCACCCCCTCGAACTCTGTCCCTCGCACACGTGACAACCTCGCATGTCTCATGAAACCCTCTGGGCCCCCTGGCGACTCGCGTACATCAAGTCTCCTGATCGCCCCGCGGCGGGAGAGTGCTTCCTCTGTCTGGGTCGCGATCATCCGGCTGACGACCGGAACAACCTGGTCCTTTATCGTGGCCAACACGTGTTTGTCGTGTTGAACAGGTTCCCCTACAACAACGGCCACCTGTTGGTCGCCCCCTATGCCCACAAGGCTCATCTGTCCGACCTCGATGACGGCGAACTTTTGGAATGCGGACAATTGCTGCGGGAATTGACCGAACTGCTCACCCGGGCCATGTCGCCCGACGGATTCAACATCGGACTGAACCTGGGAAAGGTCGCTGGTGCCGGCCTGCCGGGACACCTCCACTGGCACATTGTGCCGCGCTGGAATGGTGACACGAACTTCATGCCCGTCCTGGGAGATGTGAACGTCATTCCCCAATCTCTCGACGCGCTGTATGGGCTGCTGCAGTCTCACCGCACCCCCTGACCCGGCTCACAAAGTCGTCCCCTTGGCCAGGGCGTCCCGCAAGCCCAGCAGTCGCTGTCCGGCCGCATGCAAGGTCTCGTCCTGTTTGGCGAACATGAATCTCACCTTTTCTCGCCCCACCGAGCGGGGCGAGTAGAAACTGCTGCCGGGGACTGCGGACACCCCCACCGTTTCAATCATGCGCCGGACAAACGCGACATCGTCGAGTCCCGTCTGGAATGGGGTGATGTCGGTCATGACGTAATAGGCCCCCTCAGGAGCCGTGCACTCGAAACCCGCCTGCTGCAAATAGGGCACAAAGAGGTCGCGCCTTCGCCGATAATCCGTCTGCAGTTTCTCGTAATAAGTGGGGGGTAACTCCAATGCCGCCGCTCCCGCCATCTGCAACGGGTGTGGAGCCCCCACAGTCAGAAAATCGTGGGCTTTGCGAATGCCGACACTCACATCCGCTGGTGCGATGCAATACCCCAGTCGCCAGCCCGTAATGCTGAATGTCTTGGACAAACCACTGATTGTGACGGTGCGTTCCGCCATACCGGGCAATGTCGCGATGCTGATGTGCGGCTGGTCCCCAAACCGGATGTACTCGTAGATTTCGTCTGAAAGGGCATAGACGTCGTGCTGCTGACAAAGGTCGGCAATCAACTGCAGTTCCTCCCGACGAAAGACCTTGCCCGTCGGATTGTTGGGAGTGTTCAGAATGATGGCCCGGGTTTTCGACGAGAATGCATTTCTCAACTCCTGCGGGTCGAAACTCCAATCCGGCCAACGCAATGGTACCCACCGGGGTGTGGCCCCGCTCAACAGTGCATCCGGACCATAGTTTTCATAAAACGGCTGGAAAATCACCACCTCATCACCGGGATCAATCAGCGCCATCATGGTCGCCATCATGCATTCGGTTGCTCCGCAACAGACCGTGATCTGTGTCTCGGGATCGGCCTCAATGCCATTGAACACCCGCGCTTTGGCGGAAATGGCGCGCCGTAACGCGGGAGCCCCCCAGGTGATCGCGTACTGGTTGTATCCATCGCGAATCGCCTGACACGCCGCCTCCCGCACAATTTCCGGGGCGTCGAAATCCGGCATCCCCTGCCCCAGATTGATGGCACCATGTTTTTGAGCGATGCGGGTCATTTCACGGATCACCGATTCCGTGAAATACTGGCAGCGCTGCGCCAAACGAGAGCGGGGACTGGTGGCAAGAGCGGACGACGGCATGGCAGGTCAGAACAAAGCAGGTGGTCGGGAGAGGTGCTTTCCCAGTTTACTCTCTCCCCGGATGACTGTCCCGGGTCTGAGAACGGCGAATTTGGGCGCTAAAGCTTCCCCGGCACGCGTTTCTGTGCGCCCCCATCGGAGAGATCTGCAGCCGATCGATGCCTCGCGCCCCGCGGGTTTCGGCTTGTTCCCATCGATGGGCCGCGATACTCTCGCGAACGGCTCCAGCGAGGGGTCTCTTCTCCATCTCACACGTCACCTGTCATCCGCTGATCATTCATGCGACGCAACCGCCTGCGGGAGCTCCTCCAAGCCGACTTACCCAGCCTCGGCACCCACATCCACAGCTCCTGGCCGACCATCATCGAATTGGTTGGTCATTCGGGAATGTTCGACTATGTGGAATTCGTCGGGGAGTATGCCCCCTACGATCTCTATGCACTCGAGAACATCGGCCGGGCGATCGATCTCTTTCCCCACATGACGGGAATGATGAAGATCGAACAAGAACCCCGCACTTATCTGACCAGTCGCTCGCTCGGCTCGGGAATCCAAAACGTGCTGTTTGCCGATCCCCGCACGAAGGAGGATGTGGAGGAGTGCGTTCGGGCCGTGCGTGCCGAGGCTCCTCATGCGCGCGGTCGCCACGGAGTGGGCATGCGCCGCGATGTCGGGTTCGTCATGGAACCTGGCACTCCGGCATTTGTTGAGGCGCTCGACCACTCGGTGATCGCCCTGATGATCGAGAAGGAGTCGGCCGTCGAGAATCTCGAAGAACTGCTCTCTGTTCCCGGTGTGGATATGGTGCAATTTGGCCCGGCGGACTATTCGATGAGTCTGGGCCTGACCGGACAATTCACCCATCCCCGGGTTCGTGAAGCGGAGAAGTACGTCATCGAGACCGCCCTCAAGAAGGGGATTGCTCCGCGGGCGGAAATCTCGCATCCCGACGAAGCCGCTCGATTCCTCGACATGGGTGTCAAACACTTCTGCATCGGCACCGACGTCAGCATCCTCTTCCAGTGGTTTCGTGATCAAGGGAACGCCATGAACTCCCTGCTCCAGCGGGACGCTCCCCAGCCAGATCAAGGCATCCGGTCCAGCTATCGCCGCTGAAATGCGTGATCACCGTGAATGGAAGGGTCATGTCGCCTCCCGGCATGACCCGACCACTTCGGAAGTCTCAGGCTGCCGTTTCGCTCGATCTGCGTGACCACACTTGGGGTTTTTTGGGCGGATGTCAGCCCCCAGCGTCAGTCCCTGGAATCTGTTCCCAACGAGCGACTTCATGCGACAACCCAGATGTGTTTTGGAGTCCCGTCGTGGCTTCCTGACGACGGCCTTGGCGACGGGATCGGCGCTGGCCACGGAATCCCTGGGCTGGACGACGGCACGGGGTGCCAGCGCGGCGGAAATTCCCACCATTGATACCCATACCCACTTTTATGATCCCAGCCGTCCCCAGGGAGTTCCATGGCCAGCCCGCGATGATTCGCTTCTCTATCGCACGGTGCTACCCCGCGAGTATCAGCAACTGGCACAGCCTCTGGGAGTGGTCGGCACCGTCGTCGTGGAGGCGAGTCCCTGGCTCGAAGACAATCAATGGCTGCTCGATCTGGCCGAGGCGGAACCCTTTCTCGTTGGAATTGTTGGTCAACTTTCACCCGGCAGTCCTGAGTTCCAAAAGCACTTGGAGCGTTTCGCCGCGAATCGACTCTTTCGAGGCATCCGGATCGGGGGTGGCAAGCTGCTTCAGCAACTGGAAACCGCGGCCTTCATCGCCGACCTGCGCAAACTGCAGTCACTCGATCTCACGCTCGACATCAACGGCGGGCCCGAGATGTTAAGTCCCATCCGCAAGCTCGCCGGGATGCTGCCCGAGCTCAAGATTGTGGTCAATCACCTCGCCAATGTGCGAATTGACGGACAGGCCCCTCCTCGGGACTGGCAGACCGATCTGTTGGCCCTCAAACAGCAGGCCCGGGTCTGGTGCAAAGTCTCGGCACTCGTCGAAGGAGCATCGCGCCCCGACGCCAAGTCGCCGACCAATACGGACCACTACCGTCCCGTGTTCGAGACAGCGTTCGAGGCATTTGGTGAACGACGCTTGATATACGGCAGCAACTGGCCTGTCAGTGCCCGGTTCAATGGCTACGCCGAGGTACATCAATTGGCCCTCGCGCTCGCCCGGGAACACGGAGAGACCTTCGCCCATCGACTGATGCACGACAATTCCCAGGAAGCCTACTCCTGGAAAGTGCGCAAATCCTGAGTTGCCTGCGAGACGGCCGCCCGCTCGCAGTGACAGGTCCGCACGGGTGACTCCGCGCGCGTGAGAAACGGCCGCACATCAAGCGTGACAATCTTGATCGTCGTGGATCTGAATGGACGCGCCCTGATTGAGTGATCGCGTGCAGTTCATTTCTGGAGGAATGCCCACCGCCTCCCGCCGGATCCAATCGATCAATTCTCTCGCCTGAAGCTCATCTGGCTGGATCACGGCGAGCGTCGGCCCCCAGGAGGTCTGAGCAACGCCGTGAACGCCCCTATTCCTCAACACCGCACCGAGTGATCTTGCCTGGGGATGCGCGAACACCCCCCCCTGCACTGGCGAGAAATACTCGCCAACGCGGCATCCATACTCCCACAGCCCCTGGGAAAATCCGTTAAAATCTCGCTCCTGGGCCGCAGGGAGAATCTCCCGCACCGCCAATCCACACAATTCCGCCGTGAGTGCGCTGGACATGGGAGGCAATCTCGCAAACGCCGAGATCTCCGCGCTCCCCGAGACCCCCACATCGTCTCGGGGACGCACCAAGACCCAACACCAGTCGAGGGGCAACTCGGTTCTGGCCACCAGACATCCCACAGCCTGTCCGGGCAGTTTGCCCGCCTCGAGCAAGAGCCCACCTTGGTCAAATCCGTGAATTCCCAAGGCGGAACGCCCACCCCGTCCAATCCAATCCGCCAACTGGATCGAGGGTGGCACGGTCTGCCCGGCCAAACGACACACCCCGGCGGCAACCGCCAGAGCCAACTGCGTGCCTGTACCGAATCCACAATGGGCGGGAGGCGCTTTCCGCAGCTCGATCCGAACTCCAGACCGGACAGGGGGCGGCAATCGTTCGCGGAGTTTATGCAAGATGGCCCGGATGCGGTCGGTCCACGACTCATCAGCCCGAACCTCGTCTTCCCCTGCCGGTCGGACCACCACCTCCAGGCCGGGGTCCTCGACCATCACACCCAGACCACCAAATTGTCGGCCTGAGGAAACTCCAGCGGCCAGTGGACCGAAGTGAAGTCGGGCACCTGTCTTCACCGACACGCAGACTCTGGGCACGCTTTCACTCGGGGAGGGGGCGACCACGGGTTTCAGGAGCCAGCCAAATCACCACCAAACCCAGCACGTAAACCAGACTCATGGTGCTGCAGGCCGCCGGGTAACCGCCCGCCATCGGAATTCCCAGCAGACTCTTTCCGTTGGGGAACATCGAGGTCAGAACTCCCGACTGCAGCGCCCCCACGGCGGCCAGAATTCGACCGAAATTGAACCCGAATCCCTGCCCTGTCGCCCTGACCGAGGTCCCAAACAACTCGGGCAGATACAGAGGCAACCAACCATAAAACGAGGCGGTCGTGGCCCCCAAGAGGAAGACCGACACCAAAAACTTGTTGTTGTATTCGCTGTTGCCTCCATAGAACCATAAGGAGGCAGCGAGGGACATGACACAAAGGGCGAAGTACGAGATCCGCCGGCCGAACAGATTTCCAGCCATGGCGGCGGCGATGGTCCCCACGCAGGCCCCAGCAGCGGAAAAGATCTGTGTCCATTCGCGGGCGGTGCTGCCCGGAATGCCATTCGTCAGCTTGCCTGCCCAGGCAGCCGCCCATTGAGCCGACGCCCACGTTCCCAGCAGGGCGATGCCCGACAGAAGTGCGGCAATCAACATTCTTCCCAGAATGGGGGTGGTTTCTGAAGGGCGTCCCGCCGCCTGCGTGGAGCGAATGACAAACCGCACGACGGGATAGGTGTAGCCCAGCGTGGCGATGACGAGCCCCACGCCGATCGATCCCCAGCGAACAACCGACAGATTCTGACCGACCCAGCTTTCGGGAGCACTCTGCGACCAATCCTGAGCCCATGCCAGAATGATCAAGGCTGGCCCCAACGCCCCCACCAGCACTCCGAACAGATCAGCCGCCTTCCAGTGCGACGTTGTCCCGCGAGAATTTTGCTCCTGCCATTTTTCTGACTCTGGAACGAACAGCCGGAAAAAGAAGGTGAGGAGTGCCGGGGTGGTTCCCAGAATCATCAATAATCGCCAACCTTTGAACGCCACCAGCGACTGGACGGTTTCGGCTCCCATCCCCCAGCCCAGCAGCGTTTTCTCGACGGTCGTCAGCCAAGCCGCCAGAACCAGCCCCACAAATCCCACCAGCATGTAACCGACATTTGCGGCGGCACCGATCAATCCCGCCATCAGGGCACGCGACCGGTTGGGCCAGACTTCCATCACCAGGGCCACACCCAGTGCCCATTCACCACCCATCCCCAGCGAAGCCACAAACCGCAAGACGGCCAACTGCAGGGGAGTGACTGCAAAGCCACACAGACCAGTGAAGACCGCATAGGTCAACACCGAGAGCGACATGGCCCTCACACGCCCAATCCGGTCACCCAACCATCCAAACAGCACCCCGCCCGTCGCCGCTCCCACCAGGAACATCGCGATGACGATCCCGAAGTAGAGTGCGATCTGGTCTTCTTCGGGCTTGGTCGGGGAACTGCCAAATCCCAACAGATCCTGCATCGCCGCGCGGCCCACCATCGAAAACAGGCCCATCTCGGCCCCATCGAACAACCACCCCAACAGGGCGGCCAGCAGGGCCATCCACCGGCCAGCAGCCGTGATCGCTCCCGAGGACGTCGTCTCAGGTGTCTGAACGATTGTCTCGGCGGAACTCATGCAGTCGTTTCCTTCGCGGGGCGGTCCAGATCAAACAGCCGCGAAATCGTTTCCGCGGGGGGGGGTGCCGTCAGCAGACTCACCACGATTCCCAAACCAGCCGAAACCAACAATCCCCAGATCAAGGGATCCAGGCCCAGCAGATAAAAGGGACGAAACGCCGACGCCGCACCAATCGACTGGCTGCCGAATCCCCGGGCTCCCAGCACATACATCAGCACCATGGTCCCCGCTCCCCCCAGCATTGCGGCGACCATTCCGGGCACCGTGGCCCGGCGCCAATAGGCCAGCATGATCGCGGGGATGCAGAAAGTGGCAGCCGCCCCGGTTCCACTGAACACCACGATGACCTGCAGGTACGCCACCGGGCGAATGTTGGCGAGAACCGCCACCACACCGATGCCAATCATGGTCAGGTAAGAAAGCCGCCGCAACTCGTGTGTCCCGGCCGAGGGATTGATGAATCGCTGGTAGACGTCCCGGACCAAACCCGAAGCAATCACCACCAGATACGAACTCACCGTCGCCATGACGGCTCCAAACGGGGCTGCCAGAATCAAGCCGGCAATGATCGAGCCACCAGGCAATCGGGAGGTGGTGAGAATCGACAACTCGGGAATGATCGAATCGGTTTTGCCCGCAGGCAGATCAGGGATCAACGCCCGACCACAAATGCAGATCACCACCAGCGGCATGTAGATCAGCAGGTTGTAACCCGCCAGCAGATAAATCGACTTGCGGATCACTTCGGTGCCCTTCCCGGCCATGATCCGCACCATCCCGGCTGGTGACCCGACCCCGGACCAGACCCAGACCCAGAAGAACGAAAACGCCAGGCTGACTGGCATGAACATGCGGCCGGTTCCGGTCGGATCGTACCCGGGACCCAAGGCATAGTTTGGCCCCAACCGTTCGACGGCCATTCGGGTGGCCGCCTCGGGACCTCCAGACGAGCCCACGACCAACACCAGCAACAACATGACTCCCAGCAGCATCAGCACACTCTGAAAGAGATCAGTCCAGACAGCTGCCAGAAATCCTCCCAGCAGCGTGTAACTGACCACCGTCACCGTGAAAATGCCCAACCCCACCAGGTACTGCCAGTCCAGTTGCTCCGAGGCCGCCACCACGGCGGGTCCGTGCTGCGCCAGATCTGCCTCACCCAGCAGCTTGCCGACTTCCGACTTGAGGTCTTTCTCGGCGTCAAAACCGCGGTCTTCCAAGGGGGCCAGCTTCGCAATGACGTCGGCCGGCACTCCGCGCTCACCGAGTTTTTCGAGGGCCGCCGAGTTCAGTTTGTAGGCAGGAATATCCTCGGCCATCTCACGGGATCCAGCCCCTGGCCAAGAATGCTTCATGACGACCGCCCCCGCCTTGAATTGGGCGACCATCATGAATGACATGTAGAACATGATCAGCAGCGAGGCCAACAATCCCAATCCGGGGCTGTTAAACCGCGATCGGAACAGGTCGGGAACCGTAATCGCCCCCGTCCGTCTCGAAAGCTGGGCCAAACGTTTGCCCAAGATGCCAAACCCCGTGATCGGCACAACCATGTAGCCGCAGATCCACAACGCCACGACCCAACCGTGGGAATAGACCAGCGACGGGAACCCCATAAACGTCCCGCCAGACTGCACCGTGGCGGTGAGTGCCAGCGCCCAGGCCCCCAGCCCACGGTTTCCCAGGAAAAACCCCTGCATGAAGCTGCTCTTCTGCATCGCCTTGTTGGCGAGCCAGCCGATCCACATCGAGGCCCCGATGAAGAGCACCAGCGCGACCAGTGTTCCCCAGTCGGACGGTTGAGTGGTTTTCACCCCCCAGAGGGGCAAGACAGCAGCGGCACAAGACAGCTTACTGGCGAACATCGCTCAACCCCCCAATCCGAGTTCGTCTTCTTGCTCGGGGAGCTCCTCTCCCAGATCCTCATCCCGGATGAATTTCGCACCAAACCACAAAGAGACCACGCTGCATACCACCCAGGGGCAGACGATCCCGTAGAACACCCAATCCGGAAAACCCAGGACAAACTTCAGATCGGAAACATCGCGGCCATATCCATAGAGGCTGCAGACACCAATCGTGTAGGTCATCGCCAGCAGCCAGATGGCGAACACCACCCACGCCTCGCGGCGGGCACTGTGCAGGGCCGGATCCTCGCGTTCGTTGCTCATGGTCCGCATCCTAACCAACGCCTCGTCCCCTGTGTATCGACCCATCGAAAGTTCTTCATGCCAGAACTGACGTTCCCCCATAACCCCACTCCCCCTATCATCTTGTCCCGCGGCGGCCACGAGGGCCCGCCAGCCCAAAAGCCGTTGTCAGGGAGTGACCTCCATGCGTATTCGCAGCCCCAGACTGACCGCCGCGATCGGCTGGTCGGCCGCCGTTGTTTTTCGGCAACTGGCCCGCACACTGCAGTACGAATTGCTGATGGACGAACCGGGGCTCGACCCCTCCGGAGATGTGGCTGAGCCGTTCATTTATGCCCTGTGGCACGACCAGATTCTCCCCCCTCTCGCCCGGCACACGCTGACCCGCCCGCCGGTCGCGGCGCTCGTCAGCCGGCATCAGGATGGGTCATACCTCGTCGAATTCATGAAGTTCAGTGGCATTCGGGCGGTCCGTGGTTCTTCGGCCCGCGGCGGCGATCAGGCGCTGCGCGAACTGCTCGATGTCCCGTCAGAATACCGGATCTTCATCACTCCCGACGGTCCTCGTGGACCCCACCACCAATTGCAGGCTGGGCCCACCTATCTCGCGTCCCGCTCGGGCCGACGCATTGTGCCTGTCGTCACCGCTGTGCCGGGCTGTTGGTACAAGTCGGGCAGCTGGACGGGTCTGCAGATCCCCAAACCGTTCTCCAAAGTCTATTTTCGCCTGGGGAAACCGCTGGCGGTCCCGCCTGATCTCGGCCGGGAAGAGCTCGCCCAGTATACCCAGCGACTGCAACTCCAACTGGAAGCCCTGGAAGCCGATCTCGCCCAAAAACTGGGGACGGCAGCCGTGATTGCTCCGCTCCCCGCAGCCCAAACCAAACCTTCACGACGGGCGGCCTGAGTAACCGTCGGGGAGGGAATCCCTCCACGATTCGTATTGCTCCAGGTCGTATTGCTCCAGGTCATATTGCCCCAGGTCGAATTGGCACCGGTTCCAATGGACGTCGCAGCGGCGTCCCTCACGTGCGGAGACGGCCAAGCGTCTGGAAGGCTCGGCCCTGACAACATCGGTCGCCCGAAATGAAGCCCCTCGGTCACGGACCGGAGAGTGTCGCCCGCGAGTCTGTCCCGGCTTCTTCACGTCCGCCACACAGGTCGCACTGGCATCTGGACCGCCGCTCTTGATCGGAAGTCGGCCTTCTCGATCTCCGCGATCATTCGGCCCAAAACAACCCTCCAGCCCCCCGCTCATTCGAGCGAAGAGCTGGGTCGGTGCGTCTCGCCTTGCAGTTGGCGACGGCCCAGCCTCCCGACTATTCGTGCCGCAGGGCCTCAATGGGATCCAGTTTCGCCGCAGCCTGTGCGGGATAGAGCCCAAACAGAATTCCAATCCCCACCGAGATTCCGAACGCCAACGGCAGGCTCCAGGGAGCCACTTCCGGCTGCATTTCCTGGAACATCTTGGACGTATCGGACAGCGTTTTAGGATCCAAGACGAAGTTCAGAGCGAAGCTGCGGATCATCCGAAAGGCGAACGGGGTCAGCAAGCCCAGCACAATTCCCAGCATCCCGCCCGTCCCCGACAGCACCACCGTCTCCGTGAGGAACTGTTCGATGATATCCCGCCGTCGGGCTCCCAAAGCCCGGCGAATCCCGATTTCGCGGGTCCGTTCGGTCACCGTGGCCAGCATGATGTTCATGATCCCGATGCCGCCGACCACCAGACTGATCGCCGCAATCGAGCCCAGCACCACATTGAAGATCTGCCGGAGCTGCTCGGCCTGCTTGAGCAGTTCCAGAGGCACCACGACTGCGAAATCCTTCTGGGGATGAAACTTCTCCAGGGTGCCCCGCACGACTTCCGAAGTGCGGATCACATCCTGCACATCGCGCACCTCGAGGGTGATCTGGTTCAACTCGACATGTTCCGAGTCCATCCCTCCCTGCTTGGGGGTGTAGACCTGGTCGCCAATCCGCGCCCGGAAGGTCTCGATGGGGATGTAAAGGTCTTTATTGAACTCCTGACCGGAAAGGCTCCCCCCGATCGCGGCGGAGGCATTCCGGGGCTCGGTGACTCCGATCACGCTGTAAAAAATGTCCCCCACTTGGATCGCCCGGTCTTCGAGCGGATCTTCAATCGGAAACAGCTTGGCGGCGACTTCATGCGCCAGCACCACCACGTTCGCCCGGGAGGCCCGGTCGGTGTCCGAGATAAATCGTCCCTTGCTGAGCCGCAACTGATTCAGCTCTTGATATTCAGGAGTGCAACCCACCAGCCGCGACTGCATGGTGAACCGCCGATACCGCGCCTCGCGATTCAGCTCGCGAATGGGGATGGCCGAGACCACTTCGGGAATGGTTTTTTGCAGTCGACGCAGGTCAGACCGCAACAACCCATAGCGGGGCGTGCCACCACCGCTTTGATCGTTGCTCGACCCCTCGACCGGCTTGACGCTCCGGACGATGATGTTGCGAGCCCCCAGGGCCACGATCTGTTTCTGCGCCTGCTTGCTGGCCCCCTCACCAATCGCCAGCATCGCGATCACCGAGAACACACCAAACACAATCCCCAGCATCGTCAGCCCCGAGCGCAGCTTGTGCAGAAGCAGGCTCTTGAGCCCCAATTGAATGGTGCGAATCACTCGCGAAAACATGGCTCAGCCCAGGGGGATCGGGTTGCAACACACTCAGCGCCAGTCCGTTCGCGACCGGAACGCTACTTCTTCTTCGACGAATTGTCGTTCTTCTTCTCGCCGCTGACTGGCCCGACACCAACTCCCGGATCGGCTGAGGCCGTCTGCGGAAGTGCGGCCAGAGTCGCCTTGGCCACTTCGTCATCCACGAAGGCCTTGTCTTCCTTGGCGGCCAGCGCGGATTGTGGGGTTGTCCGCACCTCGTTGACGATCTCTTTGAACAACACGCCGTCACGCATCACCAACTGCCGCTTGGCCCACATGGCGATGTCGGGCTCGTGCGTCACCATGATAATGGTGCGTCCCTCATCATTCAGATTCCGCAGCAGCGTCATGATTTCGATGCTGGTGACCGAGTCGAGATTTCCCGTGGCCTCGTCGGCCAGGATAATCTCGGGGTCATTCATCATCGCCCGGGCAATCGCCACACGCTGCTGCTGACCACCCGAGAGCTGAAACGGCCGGTGATCGAGCCGTTGGCCCAACCCCACGCGTTGCGCCATCCGTTCGCATTTCTCCCGGTCGGCGGGGGACAACTTGGGATGCCCCGGCCGGTAATGCAACGGCAGTTCAATATTCTCCAGCACGGTGTACTGCGAAATCAGATTGTACGATTGGAAAATGAATCCAATCTTCTGATTTCGCACCGTCGAGAGCTGGGTATCATCCATTTGGGAGACATCTTCTCCCCCCAGGATGTATTTGCCGGAGGTGGGTCGGTCCAGGCCTCCCAGGAGGTTGAGCAAGGTACTCTTGCCACTTCCGGAGGAACCCATGATCGCCACGAAGTCTCCCTCGGGAAAGTCCAGAGACACTCCCCGCAAAGCCTTCACCACCACCGGCCCGAGATCGTAATGCTTTTGCAGGTCGATCACCTGCGCGGCCATTTTCATCGGTCAACCCCCGGGCCCACCCGCTCCGCCGCCACCTCCCTGTTGGAAGCGCTTGCGGAACTCTTCCATGGCCTTCATGAATTCCTCCTTGTCGACCGCCTTGTCGCCATTCTTGTCCATGGTCTCAATCTTCATGAACTGGCGGGCTTGTTCCGGAATCTCGTCAGCAACGATCTTCCCGTCACCATTCGTATCCATGCGGGCGAACGACTCGGCGGGATCCCGACTGCCACCGCCGGCTCCCCTTCCTCCACCACCAGGGCCACCACCACCGCCCGGAGGACCACCGGCACCAGCCGCAGCTCCGCCACCGGCACCAGCCGCGGGCCCACCAGCCCCGGTCGGCGGTCCGCCAGCACTGGGAGCAGTTGGCTTCGGAACCGGGGGGAGCGCTCCCTTGGCTCCGTCACCCGCAGGCTGCGCCGCGACGGCCGGAATTTCTTCCTCGAGCTTCTGCACTTCCTTGGGAATCAAAGTGCGCGGGGTCTGCACGACTCGCTCCCCCTCTTCCAGACCCTCCAGAACCTCGGTCTTGTCTTCACTCGACCGGCCGACCTTCACCTTCCGCCGCTCGATCTCGCCGTCCTCTTTCTGGATAAAAGCGAACTGCTGTCCGCCCCGCTCAACGAACGACTGCACCGGTGCCATCAGCACCTGATCAGCCCGATCGATCACGATCTCCACCTCAGCCGTAAGTCCAGGCTTCAGGGCCGAGACCTTGTCAACGTCATCGGTCAACTTGATGTAGCAGAGGTACTCCTTGAGATTCACATTGGGCCAGTTGGCCGACATGGGCACCGTCGACACGCTGTCGACTACCCCCCGGAAGACTTCCCCCGGACGGGCATCGACATGGACGGTCACCGGCAGGCCGTCGCGAACCATCGAAATCTTCGACTCATGGATGCGGGCATTCACCTGCATCCGGGTGATGTCGGGCAGATTGATGATCGCCTGCCGCTCCCGGACCTTGGCTCCTTCATAAATCAGAGGCTCGTTGCTCGAACCACGGAAACCTCCCGAACGGTTATTGGCGTAGACCACCAGACCGTCACGGGGTGCCTTGATGATGCAGGCTTCGATCTGCCGCTGCAGTTTTTCGTACTTTTCCCTCTCGACCGTGTAGGTGAGGTCCTTGGCTTTGAAGTCGGCCTGCTTCTGCACCATGGCGTTGGCCGCCTTTTGCTTGACCCGCACCAACTCCCGTTCGTAGTCCTTCACATTCGCACGCAGCTCAGACAACTGGCGCTTCCGCTCGAAATTTTGCAGCACATGCAGTTTTTCTTCGGCCGCCGCCAAGGCAATGCGGGCCTTTTTCTCGGCAATGCGGTCGGCGTCCAATTCGGTCTGGGTCGCGTAGCCCTTGGCGATCATCCGCTCTTGGTAACGCAACTTCTCGATCGACCGGGTCAGATCCTCCTGGGCAATCTGGACCTGCCCCTTCTGCTCGTTCTCCTTCTGGGTGTACTCGCCGCGATCGTCCTCGTATTTCTCGAGATCCAGCTTGGCGATTTCCAGCTTCAGCTCGGCATCGGCGATGTCCGACTGGTTCTGACTCTCCTGGATTTTCAACTCTTCTTCCGCCTGGGTCTTCGAGGCACTCGCCTCTTCGACCTTGATCTGCTGACTCGTCAGATCGTTCTTCAGGCGGGAGGAATCCAGTTCCACCAGAACCTGGCCACCTGTCACCCGGGCCCCCTCATCGACAATCTTGAGGATCCCGGTGCCCGATTCCCCCTCCACCATGCACGAGAGGGTGACGTTGTTGGCACTTTCGAGATTTCCCCGCTCAACGATCGTGATCTCCAGCATCCCCTTGGTCACGGGAGCCGTGCTGAGCACATCCGCCTTCTTCTGGGTCCCCCCGATCAGGCCGTTATTGAACGCGGCGGCCAAACCACCGCCGGCCAATCCCAGAATCGCCAGCGTTCCGATCAGTTTCTGGGCTGCTCCCCCGAACCGTGAGCCCACCCTCCGCGGGAGTCCGGCCGGCCCCTTCCAACTGGGCATACTGGATCCGTTTCTCGCGTCCAGGCTTCCGCCGGGCTTGCGGCGGCAGCGGCCCCTGGGGAACGAATTGCGGCGCTGCATTGTTCAGATCCTCACTCGGAAGGGGAATGTACTCAGGCGTGCCGGGGGGCAGCACGTTGAAGTCAGCAGGGAGAAAGTCGGGTCCAAAACCGGGGCGGTATACACCATTCGCATCCAACCCCGCCAGATCTTTTTCCCGCTGGTAGAAATCATCGGTCCAGAAGCCTTGTTCGTCCAGAGTCAACACCCCCATGGAGTTGTGGATGTTGATCCGGTTCTGCTCGTAACCCACCCAGATCTGAATCAGTTGGTTCTGGGCATCCAACAGCGACCGCAACGCGTTGAGGATATTCAACCCCTGGTTGCCTCCCCCCATCGCTCCGCCGCCACCGGCCGGAGTCGCTCCCGTAGGGGCATTGCTGCGGTCTACGGCAATGTCGTACTGGATGACGGCGGCCCTCAGGTTCGCTTTGGCGGTCTCAAAGTTCTGTCGGAACAGCTCGATGTTACGCCACGCTGTACGCACGTCAAACTTAACCTGATCCTCCACCCTCATGAAGTTCCGCCGCGACTGCTGGTAGCCAATCAACACGGCCCGGTAGGTGTTCCGCTGTTGCACCAACTGGATGGGAGTGGTGAACTGGATCCCCAACCGGATGTTGCTCTCATCCCCCCGGAAGGCGAAGGGATTGTCGCTCCCCATGTTGTTGAAGATGGGTTGCGTGCGAATGTCGCCCGCCGCTGTAATGTTCAGTACCGCTTTGAGCTGGTTTGCCGCCACCTCCACCTTCCGGCGGGCATCCATGACAAAGGCCTGGGAATTCTTCAGGTCCAGACGATTATCGAGGGCAATCTCTACCGCCTCTTCCATCTCCATGTCAAACGGGTTGAGTTCAATCAACTCCATCCGCAGGTTGACTTCCGTACCCGTCACCCCCTGTGACAGAGCCAGCATGTCTTCCCGAGTGTCATTGATTTCCGCCAAAATCGCCTTGCGGGCATCGGCCGAGAGACCTCGCTCCAGCACCTTGTTCCGCAGGTTCTGCAGTTGCTGGTCGAGCAGATCAAACTGCACCACCTGCCGATCCCGCAGTTCCCGGAACTTCTTGGAGTCGTAGGGCTCCAGACCCGGATCCTTGATCTTGGTAGCCCCCCGCTTTTCCAGGACCTTCAGGGCATCCTCGTAGTTGCTCTTCATGGGATCAATCGCATCCCGCGAAATGTCATCCCGCAGCACGAACAACTCCAACACCAGTCCCTGCAGCACCTGCTGATCCGGATCCGCCGGATCGAGCCGTTTCATCAGCTCGGCCACCCGCTGCATGGTGACGTAATCGGGATGGGACGGGTCGAGCTCTGGAGGATCCGGAACAAACCGGTCGAGTCGGTCAGCGAGCCTCGTCAGTCGGGAATCAACCAGCTCGAACGGCTTCAGCAGGTCCCGATTGATCGAAATGGGCATGCTGGTTGGCAGCCCCAGGGTGAGCTTGTAGTTGTCGACGTTGTTCTGCAGGGTCGTCCGGTTCTGACGCAGTGAGGTGTAGAGCGAAGCCAACTGGGTTTCCAGCTGCGCGACATCCTGGTTTCGCGTCGCCTGGCCCGATTTCTCCACCAGCTCCTGCACCACCGAACGCCACTTGGGATCGTTGCTGAGAGCCACCAGGCTCTCACGCTGATCGTCAGTCAGCCGGTCGGTAATGTACAAACGCCCCTCCATCTCGAGGTTCCCCTGCTCGTCCCGAATGGGCTGCAGCGACTCATCGAGCATCGGCTCCCGACGATAGAAGACCACATCGCTGAGGTCGGCGGGAATTTCCAGCCCGGCCGGAAGTTCATCGAGAGTCGCGTAAGGACGCCGCGGTTGCGAGACCCGGTTCCGCGTTTTCTCCAGATTCGACAGCAGCAACCGGATGTTAAACTCCTGGTTGGCAATGATTTGGGCCTGCTGCAACAGCCCCAGGTAGCCGTTGGTCAGTACGGGCGACGTCAGCGGGGTCACTCCGGTTCCCACACCGGCAGAGACACCTCCAAATCCCGATGCCGCACCGGCAATCGGTCCACCCACCACGATTTGCCCGAAAAAGCCCATCCGATACCGGGCGAAGTCACGGACGGCATACAACATGCTCCGCTCCGCCTGGGTCAGGTTTTCGAGCACCACCCTCTTCCCGGCTCCCGCCAGCAGCGGCTGAACCAGGGAGTAAGACAGCGTCGAGGTACTGGCGTCGGTCGCCTTGCCGTCAGCCCAGAACCAGAGAGTGTTGTTGGCCAGCCCCACCAGCCACTGACTCCCCCACGGTGTCAATTGCTGAATCCCCGCCGCCGGACCAAATGTCACCCCATCATTCACCCCGGGAACATCATTCCCGGTTGTGCCAAACCCCGGTTTGTTGCCGTTGCTGATCCCGATCGGGGTCGTGGCCGTCAGGCCCACAAACTGGACCTGGAACCGAAACCGCTCAAAGGAAACGGCCAACGCCGTCAGGAAGACATTCTCCACCTGAGTCTGGTAATCGCGGCTGTGCAAATACGCCAGGTCGAGCGCCTCCCCGAGCCGCATGTCGCGGATTTCAGGATAGGTTCCGTTGTGCTTGAAATTGTCGGTCACGGTCTGCGGACCGTATCCAAACGGGTCCATCCAATTGGGGTTTTCAATCGCATCGAGATCGCCGAAATCGTGCCATTTCTTGTACCCCTTGATCCCCCACACACGGTGCATGTACAAGTGTGCCGATTCATCGTCGGGGGGCAGCGGCGCGCAGTCCGCATCGTTGGCGTCGTAAAAGCGACTGCGCGGATCGGCGATGACGTCCATCCGCGGATTGGCCCAGCGCTCATCCACATACCGTTCCTTGACAATCGCATAGGCGGTGTCGTCGGCCTGCTGATGCCACTTCTGGCGGGAGCAGCCCGAGAGCAGTCCCAAAGACGCCAGCATCAACGATGCCGAACGACGGGACAGGGTCGATGGCGCACCGCGAGACCCCAGAAACTGGGCCAGGATTCCGATCATCATAGCGCTCCTATCTGTCAGTCGAAGGGGACGGAGGAAACGGATCCAGCCCGATACCCATCAGGTGTTGATCCACTCCGGACGGTCAGGCCAGCCATCACCCGAACCCGCCAAAGCCAGGTCCCTGCGGCAACTGCCGCACGCACCAGCTCATGGGTTCCAGATTTCAGCCAGCGCAGCATCCGCGACCGGTTCTGGATCTTGGCTCTGTAACGCGCGACGGCTTTCCGTCTTCGTCCAGAGCACTGATTTCCGGCGGTCGCGGAAACTCAGGTCCCGGTGCCACCGACCCTGCGGGGTCCGTTGATCGACCAGGGAACCCAGGAACGACTTCAAATGCGGCAGATTCCCAGCCCGTTTGGACTCGGCGCTCACTGGCCCCCCGTGCTCAGCAAACGCCTGCTGCATTCGAAATCGAGGCTTCTTCTTCCCTCTCTCTTGGCTCCATTCCACCTGGAGTTGTTGCACTGCGTCGGCGACCTGCCCAAGACAGACAGACCACACCGCAACCAGTTGCAGGCTGGTTCCAGCGCTGGCCACCGCACTCAAATCTGCCGGTTGTGCCGGGCACAGAGCAGATTCCGGTTTGCAACGAACATCAGGCATGTGGCGATGATGCCAGAAGAAGGGAAGAATCCTGAGTTGCAGAAGAATTCGACCCCGAACGATCCGCACCCGCAGCATTCACGTTGCCCAAGGATCAACCGCTACAACACTGATTCTCAACGCTTTTTCTCCGCCCCCCCCACTCGGCAAAGTTTCACTCACCTGCGGGACGGCATGGCCACCGAGTGCTCTGGTTCAATTCCTGAGGCACACCAGGCAACCTGGGAAATCTGGCAAAGAAATGCCGATTTTCCCGAAAGTTCGGGGTTCGGATGGTCGATCAACAAAAGAGAGGGTTCATCCGGAATCCACTCCCGCCCGTCACCGTTCCCCGGTGCCTCCATGCAGCCTCCCCTCCGCCCTTCCCGCAACCCACTCGACCTCGCCTTCTGGGGCCTGATCGTGGCCATCTGTGTGGTCATGGGGGGCGGCATCTATGCGATGGGAGTTCGTGGTCGCCCCACCTCGCGTGCAACCACGGCTCAGAACGCCCCGCCATCCGGCCCCAACCCGGCCCCGTCGTCGGGGGACGATCCGGTGCAATTTGGCGGCAACATCGAACCCGATTCCACATTCGCGCCCCGCCGATTCTCCAAACCCTTGACCAAGGGAGTCAGTTACCCGTCGGTTGATCTCTCTGGCATCGAAGAACGGTTGGATGCCATCGCTTCCAATCTGGGGGAATTGACTCATTCGGTCCATCGCCATGGCACCCCCAACGGGGGCGCGAGCCTGGAGCCGACAGTCGAGTTTGTCCGGGAATTCCGTCACCTGCTGGAAGCGGGGCAAAGAACCCTGCAGCCAGGCGCGACCAATCGCGAAGACCGACGGTCATGGTCCCACACGCAGCGCCAAGCCAACCCGATTTCTGACGAATCGACTGCTCCCGACGAACTCCCCGCCCCGCAGGCGTTCCTCGGAGAAGAAGAGCCTGCCGCAGTGACGGCTCAGGCCAGCCCCACCCAGCGCACTCGAAAGTCTGCCTCAGAAGAAACACCCGACAGCATCCCCCGCCAGCAAGAGTCCGACCCGCTCACGGAAGACGATTCGCCCAACGCTCCTGAGACCGAGAATTTCCTTCCGGACGATCGGGAGGAGGCGACGACCGACGACACCCCTCAGACCACTCAGGCCGAGACCGAATCCTCCGCGGTCACCGAGGCGCGGACAGAAACGATGGACGCCGAAGAGGAGCTTTCCGTCTCGAAAACGCCGTCAATTCCGGGGGAACTCGTTGACACTCCTTCCGCGCTGACCGACACCGAGACAACGGGGAACGACCTGCCCCAAATCACGAATCCCGAACTGTTGCACGAACAGGATTTGCACGCGTTGGAAGCGGACGACCCCAGCCATGTCTCCCGGCTGCTTCCCCCTCCGGTTCCCGGCCGTTCGACGCCCCCCCAACTCCTCGATCCGCCGTCCGACAGCGACGATGATCTCAATGAGGATCTGGCAAAGCCGACGGCCCCCACCACGCAGGAAGAGACGCCTCTCACCGCCATCCAGTTGTACTACCCCAAACATCGAACCGCAGAGCAGCTTCTGCCGCAGATTCAGAAGTATCTGACTCCCGGGATTGGAAAAGTCACCGCCACCAACAACCTGGTACGCCCGAAAGCGCGCGGCGTGGGGCCCGAAACCACCCGACGTCACGCGATTGCGGTGAAGGACACGCATGCGGCCCTGCAGCAGATTGCAGAAATGCTGGAACAGACCGACGTCGCTCCGCCCAAGGTCCCCGAGACTTCCCCTGAGGTGGAGTTCACGGTGGATGTCACAGCCGTGGGAGTTCGCGTCAGTCCACAACAACCGCGCGGCATCGATCTGCAGGAACTCAGTTCCGCCAGTGGTCCTTACACATTGTGGGCCCATCCCACCGACCGGGTCCTCAAGTGTGCCGCAGGCCTGCCCAACGATCGCGACGGCCGACTGAAATTGGCGATCTTCAACGGGGAGGAAGCGTCGCTGCTGAGGGATCTGAGAGACCAGGGGCCACTGCAGGCCGTCGCCCGTTCGCGAGTCACCATGAAAAGCACCGAAGCATCGCGCCTTGTGGTTGAGCAGGAAAGCGTCGGTGGACGGAGAGATCGGGGGCGGGACCACAGTATTGGTGTGCGCCCGGTGATCCACAGCGATGGCAGTCTCAGACTGCAGGTCCTGCCGGGGACCGATGCCCAGGGACGGCCCATTGAACAGGCACAGAAAACCCCCGAACCGATTGGGGAATTGGAACTGCGCCAGGGCGAGACAGCGGTGTTGGCGGGCATTCTTCAGTCGCAGCCGTCGACCGCCAAGAACCGGTCCGGCTCGAGCCGCGGACGTCTCGCCAATGAGGCAGAAGTCGTGGAGTGGATCTACCTGATCACCCCCCAGAATCATTCCCCCTTGAAGACGACCACTCGTTCCTCTCAAGGTCGGCCGTCCAACACGGTGGCCCGGCGAATCCTCGAACAGCGGCAGACCGCGGCTCGATGACACCATCGGGAAGCCCCCTTCGACGGCACAGTGTCTCCGGACCTCTGGGGCGACTGGAGTCTGAGAACGCCGGGCCTCGGGGAAAACGGGGCCTGCCACCTGCCAGCCTGCCAGTGCTCACTGCTCACACTCTTCCCACTCCCCTGCCTCCTGTGCCATACTGCGGGAAGACCGGTGTCCCTCCCGCGTACAGGAGCTTCCCGCGATGCGTCTTTCGCCCTTTGGTGACCGCGCCTCTCTTTCGCGTGGTCTCGGTGTGAGCCGATTTGATGGAATGCGGCTGGTGTTGGCCCTGCTGGCCGCCGTCTCGATCGGGCAGCCGCTGTGGGGGGCGGAAGGGGGCAAGGGAAGCGACAACGCGCCCCGTCAGCTCAAACTGCAACCGGCGGCTGCCTGGACCGGGTTTACCGAGCCGGTTTCCGCAGCGGCCATTTCGCCCGACAATCGCCTGCTGGCGGTCGGCAGCTATGGCTTGGTCCGACTGATCGACCTCGATACCAAGTCGGATGTGGCCACCCTCTCTGAACCCAAGGGGTTCATCAAGGCGTGTGCATTTTCCCCAGATGGCAAGCTGCTGGTCACCGGCAGCTATCAACAGCTCACCATTTGGGATCTGGCTCAACGGCAAATCGTCAAACAACTGCGGGGGCATCGCGGGTATGTGACGGCGATCTCTTTCGCCCCCTCCGGAATGCAGTTCGCAACCGCCTCGGATGACGAAACTGTCCGCATCTGGTCGATCGAGAGTCCTGATCCAGTCGCGAAGATTTCACTGCGGCTTCCCGCCAACGGTGTGGTCTTCGACCCGGCAGGAAGCGTGCTGGCGATCGCCAGCGGCGATGTGAATCGACCCGCGAAAAAGGGAGAAACACTGCTCGTTGATACGCGCGGCGAGATCGTGCACCACCTTGAGGGTCACGCTCGCAGTGTTCAGGCGGTGCAGTTCTCACCCGACGGCAAACTGGTCGCCTCGGCCGGCATGGATGAAACTGTGCGTCTTTGGGACACCGCTTCCGGCGAACTCCAAAAGGTGCTGGAGGGGCACTCGCGCCCAGTCAATTCGCTGCTGTTCCTCAACGGCGGTCGCTATCTCGTTTCTGTCAGCGGCGGGCGCGCCCAAGGTGGCAACGAGTTGATCATCTGGCGGGTCAATGACGGCCACAATCTCGGTGTCCTGCCGGCTCATAAGGCCCCCATCCTGAATGTTGCCGCCTCCCCGGATGGGAAATGGCTGGTCACCACCAGTGTCGATAAGTCGGCCCGACTCTGGGATTTGGCGACTCTGGTGAAGGCCACCGGAGACAACCCCTCGTTGGTCGCTTCCGAATTGCTGGGGTTCGGCCGAACTCTCCTGGCACCGAAGTCACCAGGATCGACGCCGTCTCAAACCCCGTCTCCGCTCCCTGCGAAAGCCGTTCCGGAAACACCCTCCGCGGAGGATCCCAATCCCCGCCCCGCCGCACCGGAACTGCCCCAGGATTCCGTTCGATTCCAGTCCCTGGGTTTTGCGTTGGGTTTGCAAGCAGATGCGGCCCCCGCCAATCCCCCCAAGGAACTGCGCGTCGGCATCATCGGCCTCGATACATCGCACTCGGTCGCATTCACCCAAATCCTCAATGATCCCCAGGCCAAAGAGGATGTATCGCGATGCCGGGTTGTGGCGGCCTATCCCAAAGGCAGCCCCGATATTGTTTCGAGCACCTCGCGGGTTCCCGGATACACCGAGGAGGTCAAAAAACATGGTGTCGAGATCGTCGACTCGATCGACGCTTTGCTGACGAAGGTGGACGTGATCCTGTTGGAGTCGAATGATGGTCGCCCCCATCTCGAGCAGGTCCTGCCCTGCCTCAAGGCTGGCAAACCCGTGTTCATCGACAAGCCAATCGCCGGCTCGCTGACCGACGCTGTCGCCATCTTCGAGGCCGCCCGGCATTACAAGGTTCCGGTCTTTTCGTCGTCGTCACTCCGGTTCTCCAGCGGAGCCCAGGCACTGCGCCGCGGCGAGACCGTTGGGGAAATCAAGGGTTGCGACGCCTATTCCCCCTGTTCTCTCGAAGCGACCCATCCCGACCTCTTCTGGTACGGAATCCATGGAGTGGAGACGCTGTTCACGGTGATGGGCCCTGGCTGTGAATCGGTGACGCGGCTGTCGACTCCCGCGGTCGACCTCGCAGCCGGTGTCTGGAAGGGGAATCGAATCGGCACATTCCGCGGCATCCGTTCCGAAGCCGGTGGTGGTTCGTCTGGTTACGGGGGCCAGGCCTTTGGCACCAAGGGGATCGCCCCCGTGGGAAGTTACGAAGGATATCGTCCCCTGCTGGTTTCCATCGTCCAGTTTTTCCGTGATGGAAAACCGCCGGTCACCGAGGAAGAGACGCTCGAGATCTATGCCTTCATGGAGGCGG
Source organism: Planctomycetaceae bacterium (assembly GCA_046318755.1). Classification (GTDB taxonomy): domain Bacteria; phylum Planctomycetota; class Planctomycetia; order Planctomycetales; family Planctomycetaceae; genus UBA10511. The sequence continues at coordinate 3,527 of JBKCTR010000311.1, read as the reverse complement.
CCGATGAAAGCAAACGGACTGGAGGAGCCCCAGTCAAAATCTCCACCGTTCTGGAAAAGGCCAAGTCGCAGGCGACTGAAAAACTGCAACCCTGGTTGAAATAGTCCCGGCCGCCATGGATGACCTGGCTGCATCGCTCGATCTGCTGGTCGGTCGAGAGGTGGTGCTCGACACCGCCTCTCCCTATGTCATTCTCGGTCGGTTGGCGGGGTGGAATGAGCAGTTGCTGGTGTTGGAACAGGCCGACGTGCACGACTTGCGCGACACCTCCACAACCCGCGAAAACTACATTGTCGACTCTCTCCGGCATGGGATCCGCATCAATCGCCGCCGGGTCATGGTGTCACGTCGGGATGTCGTCTGTCTCTCCGCTCTCGAAGACGTCATTTGCTGATCTCCGCACATCCGTTCCGCAACCTGCAACGCCTGCGGTGCAGGGACGGAATCGGTCACCCCGCGAAATGGCTCGAACACGAACAGCACTCCGGTCATTCCCCAAGCAGAGCGTCTGGTTGGCCTGAGGGATCGCGGTGCGCCCACAACTGGAGACACTCGTCTCACTTGCCCTGCCTCTGGGTACGATGATTCCCGCTCGGCCGACGGTCCCCTGCCCCCCTTCTAAGTGTGGTTCGGCAGTCTGTTGTCGCGTCGAAGGGGGAATCAGAAATTGAGCGTCGACCCTCGCAGGCGGTTTGTGCCAGGTGCTTGTGAATCTCTCTGCGCATCCCGGCGTCTCCGGGAGAGCATTTGCAGAACTCCGATCGAAACGAGAGCGACCGCGATTCCCGGTCCGACAACGGCAGTCAGTCCAGAGCAGGCTCCACGCGGGGCTCGCTGGAACCGGGCATGAATTTGCCCCCAAATCATCGCCATGGCAACACCCGAATGGATGCCAGTGGGACAGGTTTCCATCCCCAGTTCGCAATAGACCTTCCTTCGTCCTTGGGCATCTGACAGACGCGGGTCAGAAGAGCCCCCGGCTGATCCGTGAATTTCTGGCCGTTCCCCAACCGCACTGTTATCATCTGAAGGGCGAGGTCCGGAGGCGCAGGCTCCCCCCCCCAGGGAACCAATCCTTTCGGACATGTGTCAACCTCCAGGAGGTTCCTGGCAAGGCCGGATGGCGAAACAGGCAGACGCACGGGACTTAAAATCCCGTATCCTTCACAGGGTGTGCGGGTTCGATCCCCGCTCCGGCCACTTGTTTTTGAGTACTTTTCCAACCCCAGGATCGCTGGCTGGCAAAACCCGCAGGCCAGTTCTTGGCAACCAGCACCGCCCCCCCTTGTAGACAGCGGCTGGTGTTGGGGCCCCCAGGCTATGCATCCTCAGGGAACATCGACCACTCCCGCACGACCGCTCCGGACCAATCCCAGGCGCGGCACATCCTCGGGGATCGTCTGACCAACTCGGTCTGTCGACCAACTCCAACTCGGTCTGTCGACCACTTCCAGCAACCGTCACACCGCGTCCCGAATCGCCGAACCGCCGTATGAGCCAGATGGCAACTGAAGCGTGTCGAGCTCATCCCGGAAATAGCTGCGGTTCTTCGGTGCGAGGGGGTGTCCCCCCCTGCCGTCATTCACTTGCCGCACGGCACGCCGTTGGCCCCCGACTGACCCGACCGTGTCCAGATCGTGATTGCGGCGATCGAATCGACTATTCGACCGCCTTCTCGGAGCCTGCCGGACCAGCGGTGGCCCGTTGGGACTGCTGGTACAGCGGCAGGTAGCGGTAATACACCTCCAGGCAGAGTGTGCTCATCGCTGTGGAAAACACCCGGCCACCATAGTCTCCCCAGGGGCGACGTGGATCCCAACTGCCGGCCTCGGCTCCCTGTTGCCGCTGGCTGTTGATCAGGGTTTCACGGATGGCGGCATTCCATTCCGTCCAGGCGGCACCGCCATGGTGGTACATCGCCAGAGTGGCGTAGTACCAGTAGTAGATGTCTGGATTGGCCAAGCGGGGAGGATTGCGGCGAACGGCCTGCACCGCCTCGAGAATCGCCGGTTCCGTCGCCGGTTCCTCCAGCAGTTGCCAGCAGAACAGAGCTTCTGCGGTCATCGCCGGACGGGGTTTTTCCCCGGGCCGGTAAGAGGCGAGACCACCATGCCGACTGCCCTCGCGTCCCCGCATTTCGTTGCGTCGCGCGACCAGGTACTGACGGGCCCGATCGAGAGACTTCTCCAGAGCCCGATTCGGCAATTCAACCCCCGCGGTCTGCGCGCTTTTGAGGGCCATGACCTGCCAGCCGAACAGACTCATGTCGCCGGTCGCATTCCGCTGATTCAGCCAATCCGAATATCTCCACCCGCCATCGGGATACTGCATCCGCACAATATACCGTAGCGCCCGCTCCAGGGGTTCTTTCAGGGCGGGATCTCTGGTCATTCCGTAGGCTTCGCCCAGCGCGATCGTCGCCATGCCATGGCAGTACATCCGACCAAACCGATTGGCTTGTCCCCCCAGGAAACCATCCAGGCGGCGCTGTCCATCACTGTCCTTCGCGCTGGCGCGCACCTGCTGAGACACCAGCCACTTCAGTGCACGATCGACCGTCTCGCCGTATTCGGGATCTTCCGGCGTATGGCCCGCTCCCAAATAGGCGAGAATAACCAATGCGGTCAAACCCGACTCGGCCCGCTGCCCCGACTTGCTCCGCTCGAGACGCTGCCGCGATTCCTCCTGCGAATCATTGTTCTCGGTGAATCGCATTGGCTCGGGGTCTTCACCAAGCGTCGATTCGACAGCCGGCCATGCCCCGGTGGGGAGTTGCTGACTCGCCAGCCACTTCAGACTGGCGGCCACCGCCTGCTCACTTTCCTGAGTGGCCCCGGCCACGCTTCCCAGTGTTCCCCGTTGATCGATCTTTCGCAGCCGGTACGCCTCGGGAAGCTTCCCCTCTCCGCGGCCGGTTTGACCGCGGCTCTCGGCAAGACTGCTGAGTTGTGGAACCGGAGATGTGGTCTCTTCGCCTCCAAGACCCACTGTCGCCGGCCCCTCCACTGGCGAGTCGGAGAGCGGCGGGTTGGACCGGGAGTTCCGCGCGGGAAGATCCGCCTCCGTCGGAGAATTGGTCCGGGATCCTCGACGGGACCGGCTGAATTTGCGACCCTCCAGTGTGTTCCCCGACGCAGGAGTGCGCTCTGTTGTGGAACTCTCTTCCGAGGCGGTGCCCGGCACCACCTGCGGACGGGAGGTCTCGGGCAAGGCGCGCGCCGGAGCGCTCGCGGTGATTCGTTCTGGTTCCACATCGATGGGTTCAGACACGGTCTCCGGCAGCGGGGCCATGGCCGAGGTTTCAGCGCGATCCCCGCGTCTCACCCCCTCACCCGCAACATCCTGTGCCGTCGATTTGCGAAAGCGATTGGGGCTGCCATCCGCATCGGGGCGACGGCTGGCGGTGATCTCCCGATCAACTTGGGGCGCAAGTTCCAGGGGCTTCGTGCGGACCGGTGCGGTGTCTGTTGTAGTTGTAGGAGCCGTCTCGACTTCCATTTCCCCCAGAGGGTTGACCAGCGGCAGAT
>JBKCTR010000310.1:0-3121 GCA_046318755.1 Planctomycetaceae bacterium | reverse complement strand
CGTTGCCCGGCTTTGACCGCTCCCTTGCAAGACATCATGTGCAGCAGGCTGTCGAGCATGTCCCGCCGGGAGGGATCGCGTCCCGTTTCCAGAATCTGCTCGGAGAGATCCTTCAACAGCACGGCTGGGTCCATCCGCCGCAGCATCACGGGGAACGAGGTCACCAGTAGGGTGTTTCCGCCGAAATCCTGCAGTTTCAGACCAAAACTCGCCAGCAGCTCGAGGTGCTCGAGCAGGGCCGCCGCCTGGGCGGGGGGAAGTTCCACCGGCAACGGCACCAGCAGCCGTTGCGATTCCACACCGCCGGCCAGCACCCGCTTGCGCAGATGCTCGTACAAGATCCGCTCGTGCAGGGCATGCTGATCAATGACCGTGAGCCCCTCTCCCGTCTCCAGCACGAGGTACGAATCGTGCACCTGCATCGCCCGCACATGATCGGGCAGCAGCGGGGCCTGACGCCGAAAGGTTGCGGCGGCAGCCTCGGCACCCGGGTCGATTTCTCCCCCTGCCAAGTGGCCTCCGTCCCCACTGGTCGGTCCTTCATGGGCCGGTCCTGCGTGGGCCGGTCTTTCCTGGGCTGGTCCTCCACTGACGGCAGCCCCCCCCGCGCCGGGGTTCGCGGCGTTGAAGGCTTCTCCCGACTCACTTCCCGATCGGACCTCGGCATCCGGGTTTGCGGTCAGGCCGGTTTCCACCGGCCCGCAAGCCTCATCGGTGTTGGTCTCTCGGAAGGGGCGAGACAAATCGGCCGGGCTGGGCCAGGAGGTGGCTCCCCGGCCCGCTCCCATTCCGGAAGAACCTCCGGCCGACCCGTCGGACCGGGCGGAGAACGGCGAGCCGGACGGGCTCGACCAGCCCCCGATGCTTTCCCGGGGAGTCGTCTGGGGTGAAGTCGGATTGACTGTCGAGTCTCCGAACGAGCCTTCCGTGCGTTGCGCGGCAGCGGGGATTGCCGGGAATGCGACCTCGCCCGCCGGACCGCCAATTTCAGGCAGCGGCAGGTCGGTGGGTGGTGGTCCCCCCGGTTGTTGCCAGAGGGTGGTCTGCTGCTTGACCCAGTCGACCAGGTCTCGGGCCGCTTCCTGCTGCTGTTGCGGATCGACGGCGCGGGGTTTGACCGGTTCCAGCTTCACGCCGCCGGGCCCCACCGACAGCGAGCTGTTCAGATCCATCCCCAGAAACCGGTTGCGAATGGTCGAGAGAACCAGCCGGTAGAGGGTCTGGCTGTCGCGGAAGCGGACCTCGGCCTTGGTGGGGTGAACGTTTACATCCACCGTCTCGGGGGGGGTCTCGAGGAACAGGAAGGTGATGGGATTCCTGCCCACCATCAGCAGTCCGCGGTACGCCTCGGTGAGTGCGTGCTGTAATGAGCGATCTTGAATCCAGCGGCCGTTGAGGAACAGGTACTGTCCTTTGCGGGTGGACCGGCTTTCGGACGGGTGACCGATGAAGCCCCACAGCCGGGATCCCCGAAACTCGGCCTCGACGGGAATCAACGCCTGGGCCAGTTCCTCGCCGAAAAAGCACTCAATGCGCTCGAGCAGGTTTTCGGTCGCGGGAAGTTCGTAGACGGTCCGCTCGTTGTGGCGGAGGACCAGGTGGACCCGCGGGTTGGCCAACGCAATGCGGGTGAACTGCTCGCTGACGTGGCCAAACTCGGTCGCCGCCTGCCGCAGGAACTTCCGGCGGACCGGCAGATTGCAGAACAAGTCGCGGACCTCGATAGTCGTGCCCACCGGGCAGCCGACTGGCACGATGGGCCCCACCTCGCCCGCGTCGACCGTGATTTCCGATCCGGTGGGAAATGCCTCTTGCCGGCTGCGCAGACGGAACCGGCTGACCTCGGCAATCGAGGCCAGCGCTTCGCCCCGGAAGCCCATGGTCTGCACGTGGAACAGGTCGTCGGCACTGCGCAGTTTGCTGGTGGCATGGGTGGCAATCGCCAGCGGCAGGTCATCCGGATGAATCCCCTCGCCGTTGTCGACAATCCGCAGCAGTTCCGTCCCCCCGGCCGCCACATCGATCTCGACCCGGGTCGCCAGCGCATCGATGCTGTTCTCGAGCAGCTCTTTGAGCACGCTCGCGGGGCGTTCGATCACCTCGCCGGCGGCAATCTTGTTGACGACGTGGTGATCGAGTTGCTGGATGCGGGGCATGGGCGCCAAACGGGGACGAACGGGGACCAATGACAACCCTTAGGCTATCGAGTTGGATCGTGAAGAGGGAGTTCGCCGGGGCTGCTTTCCCGTCCGTGGATGTGATCACCTGACTCGCAACCACACAGGTTCCGGTCCTCAGCCACCCTCACCCGGAATCGACCGACGCGCCGTGCGATGGCCCTGTTTCCGCCGGGCACCGCAGTCATTTCCTCAGTGACTGAAGCTTGTCGCTCAGCTTGGCGGCGGCCTGTTCGGCCTCGGCGATGGGCAATCCCTTGGCGACTCCGGGGCGCTTGTGGCCCGCGGCACTGACGTAGGCATCGCGGCGAATCTGCATCCGCTCGGTCACCAGGGGCAACAGTTCAACCGGCAGGCCCGCCTGCCGCACCATCGCCTGGGGAGACTCGGCCGAGGCGGCGGCCTCATCACCGAGTGCCGCAATCAGCCGAGTCGCGAGGAACCAGTGCCCAGCGTCGTTGGGGTGCACCCCATCGGGCTGAAAAGTGAACTTGGGATCGGCCTGACGTCGGCGGGCCACGTCGGACGTCATCGCATGGTGCAGGTCGATCACCCCCCATACCTGTTCGCGCGGGGCGAGCAGCCAGTCGGCATACCGGTCAAGAACCTGGTTGTACACAAACGGGCGGGGGGAGGTCTGGTCGTCATAGAAAGGGGGCGTGACCACAACGAGCTGGGCCCCCGCCTGTTCGACCCGCTGCTTGAGATTGCGGATACCGGCCTGATATTTGGCGAAACGGCCTTCGTCGAACGGCTGATAGATGCCGCAGTTCATGCCGTAGCAGGCAATGACCAGATCGGGCTGGGCGACCTTCAGCACCCGCTCGAGCCGTTCGGCCAGATCGGGCCGCGGAAACTGACCCCCCGCATGTCCCTCTTCACTGAGGCCCGAGACGGTCTCGCTGGGAAGGCCGGCGTTGATCACCTCGGGAATCCGCGGCCGC
>JBKCTR010000309.1:0-5954 GCA_046318755.1 Planctomycetaceae bacterium | reverse complement strand
GCCGGCGGTGGTGCAAAGTGGGCCACTCGGGATGCCGAAACTTTTCGCCACGATGGATCGCCTCTCACTCTCGACGTGCGCCCCCCGTGGCAGGATGGCCCCATGGCCCACGGGTTGGCTGCTGACAACGCTGGCGGGCCTGGCTTTGACACTGGGCTGGTGTCTCCAGCCGGTCTGGGCGCAATCGGCGACCGGGAACTTCGAAACCCGGACCGTCACTCGGCAGGCCCCGGCCGCCAACAACCTGCCCGGCCCCCGCGCCCCGCTGCCAACCACAACCGGACATCTGGCCACTTCCGGGGAGGGGTCTGCAAATTCCCCGGCCCATGTGCCTTCGCCAGCCGGAACCCGGGGCGGGTCTTCCCTTGAGCCGGGTGGTCATCGTGTGACGGTGGGGGGGCCCCCGCGGTCCCGCACCCGTCGCGAAACGGCGGGTCCCGTCGCCGCTGGACCGGAACGGGCTGTTGGACAGCCGGCCGCTGGCCCCACCGCCGCGCCGCCCGGCTCGTCGGCTGCTCCCCTCGTCCAGCCGATGAGTGCGGCTCTTCCCGACGCACCGCCGCAACCGGGTCCGGGCGGGGCCTCCCGGGGGGTGCGGTCCCGGGTGGCCGAGGTTCCCGGGGGAGACTGGATCATCTCCAGCCGGGAGGTGAAGGGCTCGCCCGCCACGCACGATTGTGCGGGTCAGATGGAGTATCTCTATCGCGGGTCCGAGGGGTTGGTGCAGTACTCGGCCCAGGAGTTCCTGTCGTCGCTGCGTCCCGACCGGCCGGTGTGTGTGGTCATTCACGGCAGTTACAACTACTGGCGGGACGTGCTGGCCGAGAGTGATCGAAACCGGGTCTGGATCCAGCAGGCGGCGGCGGGGGGGGAGGTCCAGATTGTGCACTTCTCGTGGCCGAGCGATGGGGTGGCGCACGTTCTGTTTCCGGTGGAATTGCGGGTGATGGGGCGACGGGCGGCTGTTCACGGCGGGTATCTGGCGCAGTTGATCTCGCTGTTTCCGGCGGATCAGCCGGTGACTCTGGTGGGGCACAGCCATGGGGCCCGCTGTGTGGCGGCGACCCTGCATGCCTTGGGTGGAGGGGTGTTGGATGATGGGTCGCACCTGGGGGGAGAGGTGCGGAGCCCGCAGCGGGTGCGGGGGGTCTTGCTGGCGGCGGCGATCGACCACAACTGGCTGAATCCGGGTGAGCGATACGATCGTGCGGTGACCGTGGTCGAGGGGATTCTGGTCCTGACCAACCCGCGGGATGGCTGGCTGCAGGTGTATCCGCTGCACACCCCGCTGAAGGGGACGCAGGCCCTGGGGCTCGAAGGTTTGACGCGGCGGGACGTGAGGTCACTGGGAGGGTGGGGGGACCGGGTGCAGACGTTCGATTGCAGTGACTGGGTGGGGCGCTCGCATGATTTCGCCACGATCAACAGCCAGCCCGGCCTGGCGAGCGTGCTGCAGCCGTACGTGGTCTTCGCACCCCAGAGACGGTAGGGGGCACTTCGCCCGGTGTCGACGCAAGTCGTTGCCGCAGAAGGCTTCAGTGGGTTGGGCACCCAAAGCGGACTGGGAAGAGTGTCGCGGTGGAGGCCCGGCTGCTCCGGGTGCATTGCGAGGGGTGCATTGCAAGGGGAGCATCGCGGGGGGAGCGGGTCGGGGAAAAGCTGGGGAAACTCCCTGAAGCCCTCCTCCGGGGAATGCATCAGTCAGATTTTGTGGAACGTAAGTCGATATGGGATAGACATTAAAGAGGAATTGGGAGAGATAAGCAAAATTTATGGATCGTAGCGGTTGACGCGTCTTTGGCCCGGGGATAGGGTGGTCTCTGTCATTGGAATCCTCCCTGGCTGGGGGGTTGATTCGTGGCACTGCAGAAACGTCGAAGCACTGCAGTCCGGGAGAGGGAGGTCGGGTCGACCTTCCCGCGGGATTGGTTGACCGTTGCGTCAGCGAGTCTCGGACATCCCAGGACTGCCTGGTGACCGGATGCAGGGAATGTTCCGCGAGGGACGTGCCAGTGCTCAGGATTGTCTGAAATTCAGACGCTGAGTGGCCGGTGCGTCGTTGTGGAAACAACCCCCATGTTTCTGGCGCAGGTGAACATCCGCGAGGATGGTCTGTTGTCAGTCTGGGGTCTGCTCCCTGGGAGATTGCATGTCAGGTGGGGTCACCTGGTGTGGATCCGTCTGGTCGATTGCTCCTTTCTTCTACCACGAGGAATCACCATGAAGCGTTTGCTGGCTTTTGTTTTGGCGACTGTGGCCCTGTCGGCTCCCGCGTTTGCGGACAACGGGGCTCAGAACTACGCGATCACCCTGCACAACACCCGGGTCTTCCGGCACGATCCCGCCTACCGCGGTCCCGAAGTGATCTTCGTGAACGCCGGCGGGGCGGCGACTCCCGAACAGGCGATGGCCGCCTGGCAGAATTCTCCTCCTCACCGGGCCCTGCTGCCGCAGATCCGGTTCATCCGCTGCTACGGCAACTACTGCGTCGGGCGTTGAGTTGGAACGGGGTTCCGGTATCCGGAAGCCCCTCTGACATGACGATTCTGCAGTCACCCCGGGTCGAAGTTCGGCCCGGGGTTTTCTTTATTATTTGGAACGGTTGCCTCGTAGGGACCGGTCGCCTCCCCAGATCGGCCAGGGCCGTCCCGGATTCCCGACTCAAGTGCGTGGCCGCGCGAGGGAAACTCGCGAGTTCCGCGGGGTTTGTTCCACGGCATGAGGATGACTGGAAGTGTCCCTGGTTCACCACGCGGAGTGGGTTATTCATCGCCACCATCCTCGGCACAACTTGTTCCACCCATACTTTCGGCGATGGAAAAACCGATTTTTCACGAAGCCTTTGCCTGAAGTTGGACAACGCGATACCGCCGGTTCAGACTTCAGCGTTGGTTGAGCCGGGTTCTGTGCCGGATTGGGCCAGTGGGTTGGCACACCATTGGGTGCCAGCGGGTTTGGGAACGAGTCCGACGTGAAGTGCGTCACATTCGGTGGTCCAAGGGAGCATGTTGGAAGATCTTTCGATGAATTCGGGAAGTGATGAGACTCACCGGGTTCCTCAGTTTTCGGAAGTCTGGGGAGATTCACAGGGGGCTATGCATGATCTGGGGCGGGTGATCGAAGAAGACTGGTCCTTTGGCGATGGCGCGGCGGGCGATGCGATCGGGCGGACGTTCGTTGTTGATCCGCCAACCACCCTCGGAGAGTGGTTCGAACGCCAGGCACAGCGCACCCCCGAGGCGTGGGCTCTGAGCGCGGGTTCGGAGCGTCTGACGTATGCCGCGCTAAACGCGTCGGCGAATCGTCTCGCGCACCAATTGATTGACCTGAAGGTGGGGCCGGAAGTTCTGGTGGGGATCTGCCTCGAGCGATCTCCCGCAATGATCGTCGCCATGCTGGCGGTGGTGAAGGCCGGGGGGGCGTACCTGCCGCTCGATCCCGGGACGCCCCCCGCGCGACTGGCCTTTACGCTGGGGGACGCCAAACCCCGCGTGGTGCTGACGACCCGCCAGCTGTCGGAACGCCTGGAGGGAGAGGTGGCGCGACTGTGCCTGGATGACAATCCCGGGTTGCCCGATCGAAGTGGCAATCCGCAGGGACGGGGAGTGCGGCCCGACCATCCGGCCTATGTGATCTATACCTCGGGTTCGACGGGACAGCCCAAGGGGGCGGTGATCAGCCAGCAGTGCGTGGTGCGGCTGTTCACGGCCACCGAGCCCTGGTTCGGATTCTCGGAACGCGATGTCTGGACGATGTTCCATTCCTTCGCGTTTGATTTCTCGGTCTGGGAGATCGGGGGGGCGTTGCTGTATGGCGGCCGGTTGGTGATTGTCCCCCAGTTGGTGTCACGTTCGCCCAGCGAGTTCCTGGATCTCTTGGTCCGGGAACAAGTCACTGTGCTGAACCAGACTCCCTCGGCGTTCTACCAGTTGATGCAGGAGGATGCCGAGCGGCCGGATGGGGGGGACCAATTGAGTTTGAAGTGGGTGATCTTCGGCGGCGAGGCGTTGTCGCTGCCCCGATTGAAGGGCTGGTACGCCCGACATGACGACACGGCTCCCCGCCTGGTCAACATGTATGGCATCACCGAAACAACGGTGCATGTGACCTATCAGCCACTCACAGCCGAGATGGCGGCAACAGAGACGGCCAGCCTGATCGGAGTACCGATCCCCGACCTGAGTGTGTATGTGCTGGACCAGAACCTGCAGCCAGTCCCCCCCGGCGTTGTGGGTGAGTTGTACGTGGCGGGGCCGGGAGTGGCGCGGGGGTATCTGAACCGTCCCGAACTGACGGCAGAGCGGTTCCTGACCGATCCCTGGGGGGAGGAACCGAACGCACGGATGTACCGCAGCGGCGACCTCGCCCTGCGTCGGACGGATGGCGCGTTGGAATACCACGGGCGAGGCGACCAGCAAGTCAAACTGCGCGGGTTCCGGATCGAGTTGGGGGAAATCGAAAGTGTGCTGGCCGGCGAGGCGGGGGTGTCGCAGGCGGCGGTGGTGCTGCGGGATGCCGACGGGACCGACCCGGCTTTGGTCGCCTACGTGGTCCCCGATCCGCGCCGGGAACCGGTGTTGGCCAATCTGGCCGACATGGAACACCGCGATGAGTTCCCCTTCGAGGACAGGCATGTGCTTCCCAACGGACTGCTCATCCGCCACCAAAACCGCAGTGAAACCGAATTCGTTTATGACGAAGTGTTCCGACAAGAATGCTACCTGCGGCATGGAATCGAATTGGGGCGCCGGTCGGTCGTGTTCGATGTGGGGGCCAACATCGGTCTGTTCACCCTGTTCATGCGCCGCCGGTTCCCTGACAGTACGGTTTTCGCGTTCGAACCGATCCCGCCGCTGTTCGAAACCCTGCGGGTGAACTGCCGATTGTATGGGGGCGACACCCGGCTGTATGGCTGTGGGTTGTCGGATCGGGAAGAACGGGCGACCTTCACCTGGTACCGGCACAATTCGGTGATCTCGGGACGCTTCGCCAACCTCGCGGCGGAATCGGCCGTCGTGAAATCGGTGTTGCGACAGCAGGCGGGCCACGGTGCGCTGGACGAGGCGGCTCTCGACGACCTGGTTGCCAACCGTTTACGGTCGGAACAGTTCGAGTGTGAGCTGCGTCCCTTGTCGGCCATCCTTGCCGAGTCGGGCGTCGAACAAATCGACCTGCTGAAGATCGATGTCGAGAAAAGTGAATGGCTGGTCTTCCAGGGGATTGAACCCGAGGACTGGAACCGGATCCGGCAGGTGGTGGTGGAGGTCCACGACGAAGACGGGCGGCTGGAACAAGTGGTCGGTCTGTTGCGGGGGCAGGGCTTCGACGTGGTGGTCGAGCAAGACGAAGTCCTGCGGAACACGTCGCTGTGTTCTGTCTATGCCCGTCGTGCATCGGACGCCGTTCCGGAACCATCGGTCGACGTCCTGCCGCCGCCCGGCTGCACCCAGCCCGAGCCATGGCTGGCCCAACTGCGAACGGCCTGTGAGGCCCGCTTGCCGGGATACATGGTTCCCCGCGATTTCGTGTTGCTGCCCCGCCTGCCGCTGACCAACAACGGCAAACTGGATCGGAAGGCGCTGCCCACACCGCGGCGGTCGCGCAGCCTGACACCGGCAGACCATCTCGCACCTCGCAATTCTCTCGAAGCGGCTCTTTGCCGGGCGTTCACTTCGCTGTTGAACGTCCCCCTGGTGGGCGTGACAGACAGTTTCTTCGCCTTGGGGGGGCACTCGCTGCTGGCGACGCGTCTGGCGTCGCGGATCCGGCGCGAGCTGGGGGTCGAACTGCCGATCCGCGTGGTGTTTGAACAGCCGACGGTGGCGGGGCTGGCCGAGTGGATCGAGTCGCAGTCGGGGAATGCGCTGGTGGTTCGGCCCCGGCTGACACGGGAAACGCGTCCCGTGCGATTGCCGCTGTCGGCCGCGCAGCAGCGGATGTGGTTTCTGCGGCAG
>JBKCTR010000308.1:0-14867 GCA_046318755.1 Planctomycetaceae bacterium | reverse complement strand
CGGTCCCAACACGAGGTACCCCTCGTTCTGGCCGATCAACTCGATCTTGCACTTGCCCCACTCTTTCTTGTCGGGGGTGTCGATTTCGACGTCGGAATGCTGCGGCTTGAAGGTCGAGAGAATGTAATCGACCGTCACTTCGCGTTTTTGGGCCTGGGCCGGCACAGACACCAGCAATCCCAAACAGCCAGTCAGGACACAACGAAGCAACGCGGCACGCATCACAGACTCTCCCTCGAAGGGTGGAAACACCGGGGGGTCTGTAACTCAGGTTCGCGATTCAGGTCAACGGCAGTTTTCTGGGGGAAAGCGGGAGGCGGCGCGGTACGGGCAGGCTGCGCAGACTGGGTGGTCGGAAAAGACCTTAGGGCTTGGCGGTCGCAGTGGGATATTCCCCCGCCTTCAGTCGCCGGAAGCGCAGGTTGGTGGTGGGATCGTGCCCCTGCAGGCTCAGCCGACCGGGCTTGGTCCGCAGTCCCTCCCGGGGATTCTCATTCGGTTTGCGAGGATCGCTCCAATCGGTCACCTGTTCACCGTTGACCCAGGCCGCGATGTGCGGTCCGGTCGCCACCAGAGTCAACTGCGTCAATTCGCGATCGTTCGAGACCACATTGCGGGCGGGAATCAGGCGGTAGATCCCCCCGGTGCCGAAGTCGAGCGGCTGGGTGCGGTCGTTGTTTTTGAACCCATTGTGAATCTGCAGTTCGTAGCCGTTGGAAGGGTCTTTCTCGGTCCCGGGCATCGCGCGGAAGAAAATGCCGCTGTTCAGCAGGGGTCCGTTGGTCTTGGCCTGCGCCTGCAACACGAAATCGCCAAACTCGGCCTCACTCTCCAGAAAGCCCCGGCCGTCGACCACCTGAATCTCGGTCTCTTCCACCGTGAACCGGCTCTTGCTGCCGGGAACGAGGTGCCAGCCGGCGAGGTCTTTCCCGTTGAACAGGTCGCGGGTCGACAGAGGCCGGAGGAAGATGTTGCGGTACTCGGCCTTCCCGGCGTTCTTCTGCAGGCCAATCACCCCGCGAAAACGCGCCTCGGGGCGTTCATCGGTGAAGTCGAGAATCGCCTTTCCATCAAGCCACACCTGGATCTTGCGCCCCTGGCAGACCACGCGGTAGGTCATCCATTTCTCTTCCCCCGAAACCTTTTCGGTCGGCTTCACAATGCCCACGAGGCTGCCGGTGGGGAAGGCGGGGTGCGAATCGCACATGTTGAGTTCGTAGCAGTCTTTCGTCACTTCCTTGGGAGTGGGCAGGGTCCGCAAAAAGATGCCGCTGTTCCCCCCCTTTTCGAGCCGAAAGTCGCACAGCAGTTCATAGTCGGCGAATTCGCTGGTGGTGTTCAGCAGGCCCGGTTCCCCCTGGTCGGCTTCGATGACCCCGTCGACGATCCGCCAATTCACGTCGTTGTTCGGTTTCCAACCAAAGGTGGTGGTGCCGTCGAAGAGGCGAATCCACCCTTCGGCGATCTCTGCGGGAGTCAACTGGTTCAGAACCCGCTCGGCCCCCTCGAGGGGAACCGCCGCCAGCACACCGCACAGCATCAGGAACAACGAACGCAGCATGATGCAGACCCACACAGACGGAACAGGAACAGGACCAATCCGCATGGTAGCGCGGCCCGGACGGCCGCACAACCAGCCGGCAATCGTCCCCAGTGCGGACCCGTTCGAGAAAGCGTAAAACCCATTCCGCGATCAACCCCCCCCACCCAGGCGTGCGACCAACCGGGTCACTTCAGAATGGTCACCAGCAGCAGCGTTGGTTCGAGCGCCTGGATGGCATGGGGCAGGCCGGGCGGAAGCTGGAACCAAGCGCCCCGGGACGCGGTTTGGGTGGCGTCGCCCAGTGTCACCTCGGCGTGCCCTTGCACCACCTGCAACAGCACGGGATGTGGCGCCTGGTGACGGGGCAGACCGGCCCCGGCGGCGAAGCCAAACAGCAGGACGCGGGCATGCGCATCGTCCCGCAGCAGCGTCTGCCGGCGCCCGGTGGAGGGGGGCGGGAATTCTTCGACCAGGTGATGACTGGTGAGCAACGGGCCCGTTCCCGGGGTCGCAGCCCGCTCACACGCCTGCAGCAGGGCCCGCAGCGACGCGGGGTCGGCCAGCCGGTGGTCGACCCCGACCTCGATCAACGCGGCTGCGGGCAGGCCGCTGGCGCGCCGCAGTTCTTCCGAATCGGCGAAGGGCACGACGTCATCCTGCCGGCAGTGCAAGATGAGCGTGCCCGGTTTCACGGTGCGGGCGGTCCCCCACCGCCGCCACGCGGGGCAAAGCAACACCTGGGGGGTGGCGCCACTGCGCAGGTTGAGGGCCACCGCCCCACCCCGGCTCGAGCCGACCACCACCTGGGGCTGGAACCGGTCGAACTCGGCCTGGGCTGTGGCCAGGGCCTGTTCGAACGAATCATCATCCAGTGCCGGATTGGCGACCTCGTGGCCGTGGTGTTGCAGGTGAGTGGGCTTTACCCCTCCCACCACCGAATGCCAGCCATGCAGAAACAGGATTTTCATGCGGGTCTCGCCGGTCGGGGGCTGTGGTGTGGAAGGTCAGGCCGACTGTTTCCGACCGTTCCGGCGTTGGTCGAGCACCTGCTGGTAGATCTCGCGGAGTCGACGGGTCATGGTCTGGGTGCGGAATTGCTCGGTGAAGAGCCGCCGCCCGGTGGACCCCAGCCGTTCTCGCAAATCGCGATCTCCCGCCAGTTCCAAAATCGCCGCGGTGAGGGCCGGGATGTCGCGGGGAACCAGCAGGCAGCCGGTTTGCTGTGGAATGACCACTTCCCGGGCGCCGTCGATGTCGTAACTGACAACCGGTCGGCCCGCCAGCAGACCCTGCGGCAACACCCGGGCCAAGCCCTCGCGCAGGCTGCAGTGAACCACCATGTCGCTGGCTCCCAACAACTCGGGCACACGCTGCGGCGGAACCAGCCCGGTGAACTGAAAGTGGGGGGTCAGCCCCAGTTGGGCGATCTGTTGTTGCAACGGGCCCTGCAGCACCCCGTCGCCAATGAACAGGAACCGCACGTGGGGATTCGAGGCCAGCACCTGGGGCGCGGCGGCAATGACATCGTCGTGCCCCTTCAGTTCGAACAGCCGGGCGACCTTCGCCACGACAACGTCCTGGGGCGAGACCCCCAGTTCCCTGCGAACCTCATCCCGCGGCCGGGGGGGGTGCAGAAACGGTTCCACCTCCATCCCGCTGTAGACCGTCACGAACTTGTCGGTGGGGGCGATGCCCGCGGCGACGTATTGCGAGGTCATCGCATCACAGACGCTGATGAGCCGATCGCAGCGACGGGCGGCCCACCACTCGGCCCAGCGGAAGGCCTGATGCGCCACCCGCGATTGATACGCATGAAAGGGAGAACCGTGGATCGTATGCACCACCGGCAGACCGAGCTTCCATGCGGCGGAACGTCCCAGGATGCCGGCTTTGGAACTGTGGGTGTGGACGATGTCCGGCCTCAGTTCCCGCAACCAGCGGGTCAGGGTCTGATGACTGCGCCAGTCTTTCCACGGATCGATGGCCCGGCGCAGTTCGGGAAGGATCCGCACCTGGCGTTTTCCCTCGGCAGCCCGTTCGAGCAGGCTTCCCTCGGGTCCAATCGATGGGCCTGTGATCAGTGTGACGTCATCGCCCCAGTCATCCTGCTGTCCCTCCACGGAAAGCAGGGTGTTTTCCTGGGCTCCCCCCAGGATCATGCGGGTGATGATGTGGACAATCTTCATGCCGGAATTATACCGGCCGGGTGACCCGATAATGCCACCGCTCGAGTTCCCGCCAGATCCACAGCACCAGCAGGCTGGCCAGACCAGTGACGAACCCCGTGAGACACACGCGATGCCAATTCCAGTACAGCGGGGTGGCAGGGGCCGGGGGGTCGTCGGCAGACACCTGCACGGGCCAGTTGTCATCGGAGACCGTCACGGGATCGACCGCGGGGGCGGGTTCGATCTCGGTCGGCGATTCGGCCAAGGACTCGGCCGGCACCGGCAGGCTGGCTGTCAACGCTTCGTCTTCGGACGGGTCGTCGGTCGGGAGGGGGGGCGTTTGCGTCACTGCGGTCCGTTGCCCCGACCCTGCCCCGGCAGGACTCTTCCGCCGATGGGGAGAGCGGTCGAACCGCTTGGCATTCGCCGCCAACTCTTCGAATTCTTCGTCGGTCAGTTGGGGAATCTCAATCTCATCGGGATTGGCCACGGCGGTCAGCGGGGGCGACTCAGGACGAAGCGTCGACACCGGCTCGGCGGCGTTGGAGGGCTGCGGGGGGGAAGCTGGGAGCGGGGGAGTTTTCCCCGCCACGGCGATCGACGCCAGGCGGGCCGCCCGGCGGGTTTGTGCCAGGGCGTTGGCGGCCGGGAAGTCGGGGAGGGGTGGGCGACGTTCGCCCCAGACACGATCGATGAACTGCGATGGGGTCTCTTCGCCCGCAGCGAAGCGAACTCGTTCCGAGAACTCGAGCCGCTCGGCAATTTGAGCCAGACGCAGCGCCTCTTCTTCAAATCCCAATTCGAGGTTGTGGCGGGCCCGCTCCAGCAACCGATTGACGCGCGGGCGGTCTCGCGAAGGACCACCCGCCGACTTGGCCGGGGAAGTCTCCTCGGACGACACCAAGCGAACCTGCTCCCCCTGCGTGTCGCGAGGCTGGGTGTTGCCTGAGGTGGGAGTGGGGGCGGGACGGTGGGGGCTGCGGAGTGGGGGGGCCTGCACGACTGGGTCGCCGGCCAGGGGGAGCGGGGTTCCCGCCAACGATTCATTCGGTTGCGGAACCCGCCGTTGGTGATGGACGCGGGGAGGGGCTGCCGTTTGTGGTCCCACCGGCTGATGTGAGGCGATGGACCGGGACATGGCATCCGAGCTGACCAGCGGACGCTGGCCCTGGGCCACCGTGGCGGTGTGCACCGCTTGCACAGTGGCGCGACCCGGAGTCACCGCGCACCCACACGTGCTGACCAGGAACAGGGAGGTCAGCAGCACCGCAAGGGGACAGTCCCGCGACGGGGTGTTCGGGAAAAAGCCGAGGTGCATTCCAGGAGATGCTCGGGAGGGACCAGGCCGGGATTCTGCGTCAGAAATGGCCTGTCTCGTGTTTGTCGGCTGAAACGACGGGGGGACTAGAGTCGATTTTGCGGTTTCTACCGTTGGGTGCCGGTTCTTGTGAACATTTTTCCATCGTGGGATGGAGCTGGGGGAGAATGCCGCCAGGTGGGGAGGTCTGGGTTGATTTGAGGATTTGAGAGCCGGAGAGCTGGTTCTCTGCCACGCAACCATCAGGAATCGTGATCGACCGGTGGAGCTGACGGGCAAGGCGATACAAGCGCGGGTGTGTCAGGCCGTCCTGTCCCCAAACGGCCCCACGAACCACGGTCCACGGTCCACGGTCCACGGTCCACGACCCACGGTTGTTGCGGTGACAACACCCCGGCGCAATCCCCGCCCGATTTTGAATCCCGAGGGAGTCCCTTGACGCTTGCGCTGCCAAAACTCGACTTCTCTGAAACGCACGAACTCCCCCGTGTTGCGGTTGGATTCTGGAAATGTACATGCGATCACTCCAGGGGACGGGTTGGCCCGCTCTTCCACCCGCTCTTCCAGGGGACCCGATCCCATTGATCCGAAGTGGGTCGCGAAGCGTTTGCACTACTGGATTCGTGCGGATTTCCGCATTAGTCTGAACGGTCGGGAATGCCCAGCCATTCCGCGTTCCACCAACCTCATTCCTCCCCCTCGGCTTCACTTTCTTTCTGTGCACTGCCTGGCGGGCCTCACAGCAACTCACCGGCACCTTCGTTTTTTGCGGGAAAATCTCGTCATGCCCATCGTTCGCGGGTTGTCTGTGTTGCTGATGATCTCTGTTCTCGTCACCCCGGATCAGGCTCAGGCACAACGCCGAGGGGGCGGGGCTCGCTCGGGCGGCGGCGCTCGCCCCAGTGGCGGCGGCAGCCGACCGTCCGCCGGGGGTTCTTCGCGACCGTCCTCCAGTGGGGCCGCACGCCCCTCGGGCGGTTCCTCCAAACCCCCCGCCTCGTCTTCGGGTTCGAAACCCCCCTCCTCGAGTGGCAGTGGATTCAGCGGGGGCACCACCAAGTCGGCGACCGGGTCTTCAGCGGGGTCCACCTCCTCGAAGAGCCCGCCGGCGGCTCCGGGTTCAGCCTCCCAGGCGACCGGAGGCAATGCGAAGCCGTCGGGAGGCACGGCTGGAAAGTTTGCCGGGGGATCCAGCGGCGCGACTCCCAGTGCCACCGCCGGTACCAAGCCCACAGGAACCGGGACCGCCAGTGCCAAAGCACAGTCGCAGCGCCGGGAACAGAGCACCCGGTCGTTCGTGGAGACCCAGCGGGCCACGGCACCTCCCCGGTCCGAGGCGACCGTCGGGGGCCGCAGCGTCAAGGTCGAGGCGCAGTCGAAAGGGGTCAATGACCTGCGTGGGCGGCCTTCGTCGTACGTACAACCCGCGGAGCGCCAGCGGCGCATTGTGAATCATGTGACCATTCACAATTACAGCCATCCCTACGACTACTACTGGAGCCGCCCGGTGGGATTTGGCATTGGGCCGTACTCGCTGGGGTTCTGGTGGATGATGATGGAATGGAACGCCAGCCGCCGGGCCGAGTGGCTCTACCACAACCAGTCGCGGATCAGTGCCGAGGCCTACGCCGAGGCCGCGCGCGATGCCGATGTGCAGAAACGTCTGGCGGCCCTGGAGGCGGAGAAGAAGCAACGGGATCCCGACTACGTCGATCCCGAGTTCGCCGAGAATCCGAGCGACCAGTACGACCAGGACTATGTCGAGGCGGCGTACAATCCCACGTTGCGGCCCGCCGTCGCCCCGCCGACGGCGGTGGTCCCCGCGCGATCGGGATTCGGCTGGCTGGAGTCACTGCTGCTCACCTTGGGTGGGTTGGCCGGGTTGTGGTGGATGGTCTTCCGGGTGCGGTGGGGCCGCTGATCCGCAGGGTGACCGGTCGGTTCTTACTCGGCCGCCGCGGCTGGTTCCGGCGACCGCTGGACTTCCCTTCCTGTTTCCCCAACACCGCGGACGACCTGCGGCAACGAGGGCTTTCGAAATGACATCCGCGGACGGCAAGGGACGCACCCTGTTCGAGATGCTGACCGGCCGGAACAAGCGGGACATGACCCCGCAAGAACAGCAGGTGCACAACCCGCTGCGGTGCCGGGTGGGCACGACGGTGATGGTCACCCACGACACCGACCTGGCCGACCTCGTGTTCCTGATCGAATCGATCTGGGTGTGGGAAACGCAGGTGGGGAACCGGCGGTTCCGACACACCGACTACAACCTCAAAGCCCGGATGATCGATGGCTCGGCCCCGATCCGTCTGAAACTGCGACTCATTCCCGATGAAGATGTCGCCAATGAACTGGGACACCGGGTGCAGGTGTTGCAGACGTTCACCGAATTTGGCTGGGAGTTCGCCCAGAAAAATGACTTTCTTGCCGTGCTGGACGACCCCGAGGGAATCTTCCGGATCGTGCAGGATGCCGACGGCGTGCCCTATGCCGCAGACGACCAACCCACCTATTGGCGGGTCGACGAAGTGCGGTCTCCTTACCGCTGCCGGGTGACCATTCTGAAAGACCTGGATGGCGACGGCACCGTACAGGCGGATGAACTGGAACAGGTCGACTACCTGGTGTGGGATTACCATCGGGGGACAACCAACCTCACGACCGGTGTCGAATTCATCGAGTTGCTGAATATTGAGGAAGAGGTGCGGTTCGTGGATGGCGAACCCGAATGCGTGTGGTTCACCATTCTGATCGGTCGGGAAGTCGAGCCGATGCAGATCACCCTGGCCTGACAACCACCCGGCCCGCGCGGCTGGTGTCGGCTTCGTCGATTCCAGGGGCTTCGTTCAGGGTGGCCCGGATTGCGGTTTTTGTCCGCAGTGGCGCGGCCTCCGGCGGTAGGACCGACCATTGCGTTTGACTCTCCAACCCCGGGGCGCACTTGATTCCCCGGGGGTCGATGGGGGGCTATAATCCGACCTTCTCGCGGCCTCGCAGCCCACTCGCAGGGTTCGGCCAGTGTCTGTTGACCGGTTTCGTTCTGGCACCGGTTCTGTTGTGTCCTCCGGTCGGCGGCTGCCTCCCGATCGTGGTCTGTCTTTCGGTCCTGTTCTGTACGGCGCGCTTCTGTGAACACCTCCTCCGCTCCCCTGTATTCGCTGATTCTGGCCGCGGGCAAGGGGCGCCGGATGCGCAGCCACGACCTGCACAAAGTCTGCTTCGAAATCGACGGCGTCCCGGCCATCCACCGCGCTCTCGACGTCTACAACCGGCTGGGGGTCGTGCGGAATGTGGTGGTGGTGGGGGACCTGGCGGGACAGGTGGTCGAAATGGTGGGACGGCGCTATCCCAACGTCGTCTTTGCCTTCCAACCCGAAGCGCGCGGAACCGGCGACGCAGTGCAGTGCGGGCTCCCGGCATTGGCCGAGATTCCTGCGCACGCCCGCATTCTGGTGGTCGCGGGGGACAAGTTGGTCGATGGTCCCGTGCTGGAACGGCTGCTGAAACGCTGTCAGGACCAAGACGCCGACCTGGGCATGGTGGTCTCTCCCGCGAGTTGGGGGGGCGAATCCGCCGGTCGCGTGCTGACGAATGCCGAGGGGCGCCCCTTGGCCATCGTCGAAGCGCCCGATATCCGCATGCGGCAGTGCCGGTCTCGATTGCGGCACCTGGTGGCCTCGCTGCCCGACACCGAGTTGACCGTGGACCGGATCCAGCAGGTCATCGCGGAAGACCTGGGGGGCACGGGGGCCTACGCCCGGGTCATTCCGGGGGGCCCGGATCCCGACGGCGCGGGGGTTTACCCCCGGGGGCCGTTGGTCGACGCCCTCGAGCGCAGCGAGACCGACTTCGAGCCCATTCCAGGAAAAGACCGGATCTCGGCCGAAGAGGCGTGGCACGCCCCCTGGCGCAATGAGTTTGTGTATCTGGTGCGGATGGGGGCGCTGCAGGCGGGACTGCAGCACATGCAGGCGGCGAATGCCCAGGGGGAGAGCTATCTCACCGATGCGATTGGCGCCATCTGCACCTCCCGGCGTCCGGACCGACAGGAAGACCAATACCGCGTGGTGCTCGAGCCAACCATCCATCCCCACGAGGTGCTGAGCTACAACAATCCCGAGGAACTGCTGCTGATCGAAGATCACCTGCACGGACGCCGGCGGCATTCGGAATCGACCCTGCGCGGGCGGTTGGGAACGGCCCGGCTCAAGCGGGTGGCCGACTGGCAGCGGCTGTTTCCCGTCGCCGGTCCCCTGCCCGACCCCAGTCGGCAACTCCTGGCGGAATGCTACGGTGACGATCCCGCGATCATCGCCGATCGGGCCCGCGCGCTGGGACGGGTGCTGGCGGAATTCGCCGGTCGGCACGGTGAGGAACGGGAGGTGGTGGTGGTCCGCTCGCCGGGACGGATCAATCTGATGGGCCGGCACATCGACTGGCAGGGTGGTCACTGCAACCTGATGGCGGTGTCGCAAGAGGTGTTGCTGGTGGCGGGCCCCCGCTCGGATGACATTATCGAGGCCCACAATGTCGACCCCATCGCCTTTCCTCCCGTGCGCACCTCGCTGGGCCAGATGGTCAGCCGCCTCGACTGGGATGACTGGCTGTCGGTGGTCAATTCACGCCAACTTCACCGGCATCTGCGGGAACTCTCGGGCAACTGGCGGCTCTACATCGAGGCGGCCCTGCTCAGGCTGCAGATGGCCTTTCGTTCGCAGGCGCTGCAGGGCATGGACATGGTGGTCCTGGGAAACATTCCCATCGCAGCGGGGCTGAGTTCCTCGTCCGCCATTGTGGTGGCGAGTGCCGAGGCCGCCGTGGCCCTCAATGGCCTCGAAGTCACTTCCCAGCAGTTCGTCAATTTCTGCGGTGAAGGAGAGTGGTTCGTGGGGACCCGCGGTGGCAGTGCCGACCACGCGGCGATGAAGTTTGGGCGGAATGGCACCATCAACCACGTCGCCTTTCACCCGTTCCGACTGCTGCAGCAGTTGCAGTTTCCCCCGGAGTACCGGCTGGTGGTTGCGAATTCGCTGGTGCAGGCCCGCAAGGCCACCGGGGCGCGGGCGGCGTTCAACTCCCGCGTCGGATCGTATCTGGTGGGACTGGAACTCATCCGCCGACGGTTTCCCCGCCAGGCGGCCTTCATCCAGTACGTGCGCGATCTCGATCCCGCGCACCTGCAGGTCAGTCCCGCCTGGATTTACCAGATGCTGCTGACGCTGCCCGTGTCGCTCACCGCCGGGGAAATCCGCAGCCAGTTTGCCGGGGATTCCGACGCCTGGAGCCGCCTCGAGGCGCACTTCGGCTCCGTCTCGCCCGAGACAACCTTCCCCGTGCGGGGCGTGGTGATGTTCGGTGTGGCCGAGTGTGCCCGGGCCCGCCAGGCGGCCACCCTGCTGACACGTGGCGACATGGTGTCCCTCGGCGAGCTGATGCGGTTGTCTCACGATGGCGAGCGCTGTTATCGCACCCGACGGGGCCAGCCCACCCAGCCGTTCGAGGTCGACATCTCCGATGCGACGCTACAAGCCCGGATCGACGATCTGGAAAGTCACGATCCCGCCCGGCAAGACGCGGCCCGCCTCGAGTTGCAGCCGGGAGGCTATCGCTGCAGCACCGAGGAGATCGACCAACTGGTCGATCTGGCGAGCGAAGTCCCGGGGGTCCTGGGGGCCCAGATTGCCGGTGCGGGCCTGGGGGGCTGTGCGATGATCCTGGTGCAGGCCGCCCAGGTGGCCACCCTCTGCCAGCACCTGGAGGAACACTACTACGATCTGCGCGGCCTGCCCCGCAGTCTGCTGCTCTGCCAGGCCTCGGCCGGCAGCGGCCTGCTGTCGCTCGAAGCGACACATTGAGGTGCGGGCGGGGTGGAACGAGCCGCGGTGTGGACGTGCCCGGTGATTGTGCCCGGTGATTGTGCCCGGTTGGGGACGGGTCACAACAGACCGCCTGCCAGTCCAGTAGTGCAGTTCCTGCCACTCCAGCAGTGCAGTTCGATTGACCGATCGATCACTTCTTCGACTGCACAACGGATCGAGTCGCCCACCCTCGAACGCCCCGTCCATGACGACGGACGTTCCGCCCTCTTCCCGAACACAACATCGATCCCCGCCATGTCCTCAAGGGACATTCTTTCATGGCCCAGGGTCCGCCGCGCAGCGGCTATCCTGGGTTGGGGTCGAGGGTTCGATTCATCCCTGAAGGGGGCTCGCTCGAAGCTTGCCGACGGGAGAAACGGCGGGCCGGATTTGACCCGCCGAATCCGTTCCGGAAACCGACCGACAAGCGCTGTTCCGCAATCCCTGCATGAAATGCGATCATTTCATGTCGTGAGGACCCGTGACTCCCCCCATGACGCCCCCCCCTTCTCCTCGCTGGTCGCCCCGCCCCCCAGATCGAGCTTGGCCCACTTCCGGGTGGTCAGTTTCTGCCGGGCCTCTTCCGAGACCGCGCCGTTGTCCTTGAAGGTGAGGTTCTGGACCGACTTCAGGGCCAGCAGCTTCTCGATGCAGGCATCGGTGACGCCGGTGCTGCGGATCGACAGGGTCTTCAGGTTGGGCAGCGTGGCGATCACATCGATGGTGGCATCACCCATCTGCGGCACGACCCAGAGGTCGAGTTGTTCGAGCGCCTGCAGCTTGCCGAGGTGAGTGAGGCCCGCATCGCTGATCGACGTGAGCTCATGCAGGTAGAGCCGTTTGAGCTTGGGGAGATCATCCAGCACCTCCAGCGCCTGGTCATACACATTCGGCAGATCGCGCAGGGTCAGCCGGGTGAGCCCGGTTCCCTTGAGGGCCAGCACCCCCTGCGAGCCAAAACCCTGGCAGCGGAAGACCTCGAGCTGGGTCAGCTTGGGCAACTTCGCCAGGTGGGGTCCCGACTGATCGGTGATGGCGAAATCCTGAATGAGCAGCGAGTCGAGCGCAGGATTGGCGCTCAGCGCTTCCAGGCCGGCATCGGTGACCGCCGTGCTGCGGTGCTTGAGCCCGGTCAGCTTGGAGAGCCCGCCGATCACCTCGAGGGCCATGTCGCCCGCCTCCATGTTGCCGCGCAGGTCGAGCGACTTGAGATCGGCGAACTTGGCCAGACGCTGGGCCCCGATGTCGTTGATCTTGTTCTGGACCAACGACAGGCGCTGCAGTTGGGGCTGCTCGCTGAGGATCTTCATCACCCCACTGCTCATGTTGGTGTTCGAAGAGAGGTCGAGTTCGACCAGCTTCGGGAACGACTTCACAATCAGGTTGACAGAGGCATCGGTGATGACCGAGTTGGTGAGGGCCAGCGACGTGAGCTGGGTCAGCCCCTGGAGCTGGGCGACCTGTTCATCGTTGAGGGCGCGGAAATTGATCAGCGAGAGCTTCTTCAGATCGGTCAGCCGGCCGAACAGGGCGACATCCTCGGCGGTGACTGGAGAACTGTCGGGAATGGAGATCTCGGTCAGCAGGTCGCTGGTTTTGGGGGCGTACGTCGCGCGGGGAATGGCGTCGAGCCGGGTGCGGGCGGCCTGCACATCCTCGGACTTGGCGGTGCCCTGGGCGGCGGTCTTCGCCGGTGCTGGTGCCGTCGGCTGCTTCCCCTGTTCCGCCGGTGTCTTTTGAGGTGCCGCCGCGGTGGGCGTGGCACTCGGGGCTGGCGCGGCGGGTGCCGGGGGCTTCGAACAGCCGGCGAATACGATCAGCCCGGGCAGGAGGGCGGCCGACAGACCGTTCTTCCACGAGAGTTTCATCACAAAGACCTTCTCTTGTCCGGAGGAACCCGGAATGCAAACAGGGGTACGCGCCGTACCCCTGTGGATCGAACAGAGACCCCCGGCGCACCCGTGGGTGCGCCGGGGGGGAAATCACGCACACCTCAGTCGAGCCGGTGACCTTCGCGGTAGACCGGCTTCACCAGGCTGGCGACCTTGGGAGTCTTGAGGGCCGACAGGTTGGTGACCACCAGGTTCTTGGCGTCCCATTCGACCTTCTCGCCCCAGTCGCCCATCTCGCCATCCTTGCCCCCCTGGGCCGCGGCCCAGACCGCCAGGTTGCCCAGCAGGATCGTCTCGGTGAGAGGACCGGCGCGGTCAATGAAGTTCGACTTGCAGATCTTCGGGTCGTTGGCGATTTTGGCCCGGAACAGCTCCCACATGTTGTTGAGGTCGTTGTTCCCCTTGTTCTCGGCCTTCTCGTAGTCGACCTTGACCTTCTCGACCCCCTTCAGCTCGTAGACGCCACAGTAGTCGTCGGCACTGTAGAAGGCTCCCTTCTCGCCCACGATCAGCACGCCGCTGTCCGAGACCGAGTTGATGCCGTGCTTGGCGAACACTTCCATGGGGGGCTTGTTCCCCTTGCGGTCGTACCACCAGAAGGGAATCGCGGGACGATTCTTGGTGGCGGGCATCTCGAACTTGATGACCGAGCTGGCCGGGAAGCTGTCGAAGTCGTGGCCGGTCGACTTCGCCTGCACCGAGATGGGGTCACGCAGTTCGCACGAGGCGAACGGCACGGTCAACTGGTGACAGGCCATGTCACCCAGCGCCCCGGTGCCGAAGTCCCACCAGCCACGGTGCTGGAACGTGTGGTAGATGCCGGGCCAGAACTCGCGGTCCGGGGCCACCCCGATCCACGCCTTCCAGTCGACCTTCTCGAGCGCCTTCGCGACTTCTTCCTTCTTCTTCGCGATCAGCTTGGGGGCGGCATCGGCGTCTTCCTTCTGCGCCTGGGCCGAGAACTTCGCCATGTCCATCCGGCGGTCGGGACCCTGCGCCCAGACGGGACGGTTCGACCAGGCATAGACTTCCTTGAGTGTCCCCAACACGCCCGATTGGATCTGGGCAATCGCCTCGCGGGACGAATCGAGGGCCGTGCCCTGATTTCCCATCTGGGTGCAGACTCCGGTCTCCTTGGCGACCTGGGCCAGCAGCCGGGCTTCGTAAATGGTGCGGGTCAGCGGCTTCTGGGTGTAGCAGCTGATCCCCAGCCGCATGCAGGCCAGGGTGATCGGCCCGTGCATGTGGTCGGGAGTGCTGACTGTGGCGATGTCGATGTTTTTGCCATGCTTGTCGAGCACTTCGCGGTAGTCGGTGTACCGCTTGGCGTCTTTGAAACCGTCGGAGTTCCCCTTGCTTTCCAGGGTGCCGCGATCCACGTCACAGATCGCGACCACGTTGCCAAACGTGGCGGCATTCGAGGAGTCGCTCCCCCCCTTGCCACCCACGCCAAAACTGGCCACGTTCAGCTTCTCATTGGCCGAGCGGGCCAGGGCCTGGTAATTGACGGAACCTCCCACAAACACCGCCGCCCCAATGGTCGAGGTGTTGCGGATGAAAGTACGACGCGACGCTTGACGACTCATGGAGTGTCTCCTGGCCGGATGTCGGTATGACGAAGCACGGACGACCGGGCGCTCCAGTCGACCACCAAATCAGGATGGTATCCGCACCGCGGGCCAGTGAACAGGATTCGCCGGGGGAACACCCCCAAACGCGGAAACCGGGGAACAGCCCCGGCGCGGGTGGCCGACTTGGCCGCCGGCTCGGCCCGGGAAGCGCACGGGTGACCCTCCAGGTTCCAGCCCAAAACAGGCAGTCTCAGTCCTCGACGTGGGGTCCGGGATCGCAGCCTCCGGGTCCCCGGAGAGTCCACATCCACCGGAATGCCCAGGGCTGCCCCCCCTTGAGGAAACAACCGTACCCCCGGGGATCCAGCCGGTTTCGGCCCTCCCGCTGTTCACCTTAACCAGAGTGCTGACAGATGGTTATGTCGAAACGTGCCGTCCGCGAGCAGGGGGGCGAACGGCGTCTGGCCACCGTGGGCCTGGGCTGGTGGTGGGAGGTTCGGAGCCCGACTTCCGC
>JBKCTR010000307.1:0-3391 GCA_046318755.1 Planctomycetaceae bacterium | reverse complement strand
CGCCCTTCCGGCCCGACACTCTGATAATGAGTCCACGCGCTCACCAGGATCACGTGCCGAATCTGATGTCTGCGAACATATTCCATCACCGCTTGGTTAAATCGGTTCGCCCCCTCGGTGTCACTTCGCCGCGCACACCCGAGAAGCGGGACCGTGGCATTTGCAACGGCGATCCGACCGCTCACATGCTGTTCATTCGCGAGCAAGTCCAGTAAACGCCCAAGGCCTCTGGCATGGCTATCGCCCCAGACCAGAAAGCAGGGAGGTTGTTCGGAAACACCCAGCGTCGGCAGCTTATCCGGGTCAGTCAAGGGAAATCCGCGAGCATTGTATTTCTTCGCACCCTCCAGAGTGGCGGTGGACACATAGTCCTGCAATTCCTGCGAAATTCGTTGGTGAAATCCCTCCGTAAACGCCGCGGTCCCCCACAGTGTCAGGGTTGCCACTGACGCCGCGAGGCCAGCCCAGACCACATTCGACGAGCGCTGACCGGGAGTGCTCCGACGGAAAGGGGTCTCGACAAATCGCCATGAAACCACGCCAGCAATAACACCCAGCGCGACCACTCCCACCCGGATCCAAAATGTCGCGCCGTTGTACAAACAATAATTCATGAATGCCAGAAGCGGCCAATGCCACAGGTACAGCGAATAGGAAATCAGTCCCACAAACACCAAAGGTCGGAGCGCCAGAAGCCTCTGGACGAGTGTCGGCTGTTCGCCGTTGGGCCAAATCACCGCGACGGCACCCAGGCAGGGAACAAGCGCCGCAGCGCCCGGAAAGCGGGTCGCTTGGTCGAAGCTGAAGATGGAGAACAAAATCGCGGACAAGCCCATGAACGACAATAACTCCGCGACACGTCTCCCCGGGCGAATTGAAGGTGCGAGGCAGGCTGTCAGCGATCCAGCCAGCAACTCCCAGGCGCGCGTGGGCAGCAGGTAAAAGGTTGGTTGCGGCGCGTAATACGTCCCGGCAATGCTCACTCCAAGCGATAAGATCGCCAAGAGTGATAACAAAGGCACAATCAGTGCGCGTCTCGTCTTGCCGACCCACGCCATGAAAACAGGAAAGACAAAGTAGTACTGCTCTTCAACCGCGAGAGACCATGTATGCAGGAGTGGAAACCTTTCTCCGCGGCCGGCAAAGTAGTCCAGTGTTCTTGAAAAATGAACATTCGCCAAACAGAGAGACTGTGCAATCCCTGATTCCGCGAGCGTCTCCAAATCGTTGGGCAGCATCAGGAGGCAGCCCAACGCCAGGGTGCCAAGCATGCACACAGTTAACGCGGGCAGAATACGCCTGACCCGACGCGCCCAGAAATCCGTCAGGCTAAAACCGCCAGCATTGATATCACGAAGGATCAAGGACGTAATCAGGAATCCGGAGATCACGAAGAAAACGTCGACTCCCACAAACCCGCCAGGACACGCCAATCGTCCGTGAAACAGCAGCACGGCTGTCACTGACACTGCACGAAGTCCGTCAATGTCCGCACGGTAGCTAAACTGAGACATCTTGATTCGAAATGCTGATTGGCTTACTACACGCCGGAATGACCGCACGCGGGAACAGTGTGAACGAGGGAAAACCCGTTGGATGGCGGCACAGCATCACGTTCGAGGAAGGACGACCGACGTTCCAAGGCGTATGAGGTTGGGGCAGCCGCAGCCCACAACAGCCCTCGGATTCTGGGCAAGGGTGCCCGCTGGCGCTGGAGTCACTCGTCGTCATTTCCCAGACCGTCGGAGATCCGAGCGTAATCGGCCCTCCTGAGGATTGTCAATGTTGCCTGCGCGCACGGAATCTCCTGCGGCTCGCCCCGCAGGAGTGCCGGGGCGTTTTCGTCGGGGTTGGGAGGCGGCCCATAAAAACCAGGCTCCAGGAGTGTCACCCTTCACACCCCGCCGGCGGCGCGATTGTTGTTACGCGCCAGCGAGGAGCGAGGGGCCCGGTTCGTTCTGGAGTCGGGATTCGATCGTCGTGGTGACGAACGCCAGTACGGAACAATCCTGCTGGCGACATCTCTCGATCGCCGAGAGATGCAACTCAACGAAGCGGCTGCCGCCTGCGCTCTGCGTCCCGAAAAACAGCCTTCCTCAGATGACGGCGTGACGCAGTGACCGTGCGGCGGCGTTGTTGGTCGGTGCAACTCCGTCGTGGCTCACGCAGGGCCCGATGGGATCGTGTCGGTCGAGCAGACTACCGCAGAGCGTCACGGTCCACGCAGGCGAGGCCGTCAGTCTTGCTTCGAAAACCTCCCGCATGTCTCCGGCCAAGTCGAGGAGGTGGGCCTTCATCATCCGTCGTGTCACCGTACCATCACGGGCCCGAGGCCAGTGAGGGAACACCTGTTTGCCGATGGCCTGCAGTTGCGCTCCAATTCGCTCCCGTTCGCCCCCCGCGGCGATGCGCCCTGAAAGTGCCGCCGCAGGTGGGCCCAGCCGAGCTGTCGCAGGTGGACGCAGTTGTCGACCGCAGGGCGATCGGTGATCACGACCCCCGAGAATCCGTCGCCCAGCAATTCCCTGGCCACCTCGTCGGCGCGGGTCAAGCAATGGGGAACGGCAAACAACGAACAGGGTGAACGTGGCGGTGACTGCAGTCCAGATCCCGGCCTTCTCGTGGCATTCCTTGCCGGCACACGGTCGGATGCAGCGGGATGATCGCCGAACATCGCTGACGCGGAACCAGCCCCCGCTCCTGCTGCGGATGTCCCTGCTGACCACCCCGGCTGCGACCGGAGGCCGGTCGCGGTGGCGGCTTCTGCCGGCTGTGGAGAGGGACCGAACCCGGAGGCCGACTCGAATTCTGCGCCGTCTTGCTCAACTTCGATTCCCGATCGGACACCCGGCGTTTCCAACTCGCGATCTCCGCTTCCAGGGCAGAAATGATCGCCTGGACCTCCGGTCGCAGCCGGGGGTGGTCAGCAGGGACATCCCCAGCAGGAGAGGGTGCTGGTTCCGC
The DNA here is from genome assembly GCA_046318755.1 of Planctomycetaceae bacterium. Classification (GTDB taxonomy): domain Bacteria; phylum Planctomycetota; class Planctomycetia; order Planctomycetales; family Planctomycetaceae; genus UBA10511. The sequence goes on along the minus strand of JBKCTR010000307.1, from coordinate 427 downwards.
GTGAGCGATGTGCGGCGATCATCCCGCTGCATCCGACCGTGTGCCGGCAAGGAATGCAGCGCGAAGGCCGGGATCTGGACCGCAGTCACCGCCACGTTCACGCTGTTCGTTGTTCGCCGTTCCCCATTGCTTGATCCGCGCCGCCGAGGTGGCCAAGGAATTGTTGGGCGAGGGATTCTCGGGCGTCGTGATCACCGATCGCCCTGCGGTCGACAACTGCTTCCACCTGCGACAGCTCTGCTGGGCGCACCTGCGGCGGGACTTTCAGGGGCGGATCGCCGCGGGTGGCGAAGGAGAGCGAATTGGAGCGCAACTGCTGGCCCTCGGCAAAAAGGTGTTCCCTCACTGGCCTCGGGCCCGTGACGGCACGGTGACACGACGGATGATGAAGGCCCACCTCCTCGACTTGGCCGGAGACCTGCGGGAG
>JBKCTR010000306.1:0-12047 GCA_046318755.1 Planctomycetaceae bacterium | reverse complement strand
CTGCCAGCGTCTCCGCCAGGTCGATCATCATGGCGACCCACTGCTGCCACGGACGTCGCATCGTTTGACTGCGTTCGTCCAGCAGCGTTTCCAGCGAGCCATACTGCAGATACTCGAGCTCAAGGTAAGGTGTTCCATCGCACATCTGGCCCAGCGAGTAGGCGAGCGGGACCCGTGCTCCTTTGGCGCGCAGTCGCCGTAAAAGCGTGAATTCCCGGATCAACTGTTGCTCAAGTTGCTTATTCGTCTCATTCGCTTTGGCGAAGGGTATCTTGATGGCCCGCCTGTCTCGGAGTCGTTCATCCCAGGCACTGTAGACCGCACCCTGCCGCCCTTTTCCCACGAGTGTGAAGTTGTCGAATTTCTCCTGGGGAAAATCCGCCTTGGTCGGATGCGGAATCGTTTTTTTCCGCCGCGCCCCCCGTCCCGAAGAGTCCGGTGAAGCAACCACCGTCTCCCCCCCCAGCTCGGTCGACTTGGGCTGAAATGCCTCCTGGACAATGTCCGCTTGTTCGGGGAATCGAGCCAGATACTCTTCCTTTGAAACCTTCAGTCCGTCACGCTGGTTCTGGGCCAACTCCAACGGCAGCAGACGTTCCAACAACTCAGCGCGCAGTTCGGGCCCGACCCTCGACAGAAAGGCCTCCAAGCGGGGGCGCTCTCCGGAGGTGAGCCGGCGCGAGAATTCGTCTCGAAGCTCCAAGATCCCGGGCAACTGCCCGAGACCCTCCTTGGCTTCGTCCAAATCCTCAGGATCCAAGTTGAACTGCTGCATCGACTTGCCACCAAAAAACCGCGTTCTGACCCCCCCCGCATACCTCGCCGGACGGGTGGGCAAACCAGATCGCTATCTTTACTCTCGCAAATGGACACCGCCATCCGCCAGAAATTTCCAGGAAAACTGAAAAATGTCAAAAGTCGCGACGGATTGGCGTCGCGGCCCATCCCGTTCCCGGTCGCAGCTTCGCTGGAATGCAGGCGATATTGTACATGTGTGATTATTAATTAATGCCAAAGTATACTGGTGGATCGTTCGTCATACCCCGCGGGCCCGCCCACGGAGATTTTCCGTCGGCCGCCGAAAGGTCCACATCCAGCGCAGACTGTTTAGACGGACCCTCCACATGGACGCGCGTACCTTAGCCCGTGCCAATGCCGGCGGCTGCGGCAGCGGACTTCAATCTCACTGAGCCGAATGGCGGGCAGCGGCCGAGCGGGGTTGCGCACAGACGACCTTTTTGAAAGTATCAACCGCGATTTGGTGATTCGCCTGTTTCGACTTGGTGCTTCATGGGTCACCACCCTGCCTGGTGTCGCTGGCCTTTTCAATGCTGGCCTCGATCAACTTTCGTTCCCGCTCGATGGCATGGATTAACTTCCGTTCACTGGGCAGGAATTGCAGGTACTTGGACGCAAAAATCTGGCGACCTTCATTCAACACCGAATATTTTGCGACCGCTTCGCTCTTATCGGAACAAAGGATCAGTCCAATGGTGGGATTGTCTCCCGGCACTTTGAACCGGTCTTCGAACAACCGGACATAGCCGTCCAGTTGGCCGACATCGCGGTGCGTGAGCTTGCCGATCTTCAAGTCAATCAGCACGAAGCATTTGAGAATAAAGTTGTAGAAGACCAGATCGATGAAAAAGTCGTCCTCATCGAGCCGGATATGCTTTTGGCGAGCCACAAACGAGAACCCCTTGCCGAGTTCTAACAGGAAAGCTTGAAGGTTGTCGATGATCGCCTGTTCAAGAGCGCTCTCATGCAGTTCCGGTGAGTCGGGGAGTCCCAGGAATTCTAAAACGTAGGGTGATTTGAGGATGGCTTCGGGCGGCGTCGGTTCTCCCGCCAGCCGTTCCCGGTCGGGGTTGATCAGCCCCGCGGCCCCCCGGTTGGCGAGGATCCGTTGGTAGTAGGCCGACTGGATTTGGCGTTCAAGCTGGGTCTTGGTCCAGCCGCATTCGGCCGCTTCACGTTCATAGAACTGACGCGAGCCAGCGTCCTGGACACGCAACAGGGCACGGTCATGCGACCAGGAGAGATGCGGAGAGAAGGGGGGCCGCGATTTGCCATCGGCGGTGTGACGAATCAGGGCGAGACATGATTCCGGGCCCGTGGCGTTGTGATCGCCCTCCACACTCAATTCACTACCCGTCGGGTAGAGAATCTCGATTCTGTCCGCAAATGTCAGGTAAAACTGACGAAACAGCCACAAATTGACCTCTGAAAAACCCTTGCCGTAGTGTTTGGTCAGTTGGGCCGCCAGTTCCTGCACAACACTCCTCAGAACGCGTACTGCTTGTTCTTCACGTCGAAGTCGATGTCCTGCAGGGCCAGATCAGTCCGCAGGTTGAGGTAGGTGTATTCCTCGACCAGGGGGGCCTCACCCCCCTTTTGGGCCGGGTAGCCGTAGCCGGCCAGCCGGATCGGCAGCTTGGTTTGCGGATGGATCGTCACCTGCACCTTGTGCATCGGGAACTGCGGCCGGGCGGTCGGATGGACCACCTCGTGCATCACCCCCGGCACCCCGCCCACATCCACCCCTTCCACCAGCCGCACCTCGGCCTCGCCGTGCTTCGCCTCTCCCGCCCAGCGGGTCAGCAGTTGGCTGAGGCCTCGTTCCAGACCAGCCATGGTGATGGGGTAGCGGTTCTCTTCCATCACCTTGTCGGCGGTCGGGGCGAACGAGACCGTTCCCACCCACGAGGCAATGCCCGCCCCCTCATGCACCCAGAGCCGCCCCTTGTTCTGGCCGTCGACATACAGCACTTCCCGTCCCGCATGCGGCTCGACGTACTTGAGGTACACGCTGAAGGGATTGTGCCGCAGCTTCATGACCATCGTCGACTTGAGCAGCGGGCTGCCGGGCCGGGGGATCTCCCGCTTCACCAGCGTGCAGATGTAGCCGGGGGCCTTGCGGATCAACCCCAGTGCCTCCTCGACCACCTGGGCCGCCGGGCCGATGGCCGACTCGCGCAGCACCTTCAACTGGTCCTCCGCCGGGGTGGCCGAGAACGACGCCGCCTGCACGGGAACCTGGGCCCCCTCGCGACGTTCCCGCAGGCGGGAGCCGAGCCGGTCTTTGGGTCCCCCGGCCCACGCCAGGTCGAGCGGAGCGAACAACCCGGCCGCCCCCGCGCCCACGAGGGAGGTGAGGAACCGACGACGATCTGTGGCAGGAATGTGCTGGTTCATGCCGTCTCTATCGGTTCCCCACCCCCCGGAAAACGGGGAATGCCCCCGGGGACCCACCGCGGTCAACACGATTTGTAAGAATTACAGTCTTTTCCGACAAAATCATTCAAGTTCTCGCAATCGGTCTTGTTGGATTTGCGGGGATGTCGTATCTCTCCGCCTCCCTTCCCGCCCGTCGCCCCTATCCCCTGGGGGACCCGTCGACTGGGTGGATCCTGACCCATCTCTGTGAAGGAATCCCGCCATGCAGAAGCTCTTCATTCTCGCCTTCGGTCTGGTCGTTGCCGCCGCTCTCAACGGCTGCTGCTGCTTCCCCTGCTGCGGTGGGGGGGGCAACTCGTGTGGTTATGGTGGCGGCGGCTGCAGCACCGGTGCCTGCGGCGTGCAGGGCGCGTACTACGCTCCCTCTCCCTGCGGCGGTTCGTGCGGCATCTAAGCCCGACCCCGCGGCGACTCTCGCCGACCCATCCGCGATCCCTGGCCCATCCGCTGCTGTGTGGCGCGCTCGGACCGTGGGACTTGAGGGAACGCCCAGCCGACTGGGCGCGTTGGTCCGGAAGGACCTCGCCACCCTCTGAGAGACCGTGACCCCGGTGGGGGACGCTGTCTCGCCCCGTTCGCATCGCGCCCTGTTCGCCCGCGGTCCGTCGTGGGGACGCGTTCCGTCCTCCCGCCACAGCGGTGCGGCGCGGCAATCGTGGCGACGCCTGCTCCACAGGGTGGCGTCTCGACCTGGTCGTTATGGCGTGGTCGTTGCGCTCTAGTCGTTGCGTTCTGGTCGTTGCCGCCCGATGGTTCCGGCGCAGTCGTTCCGGACTCTTTCTGCGCGCCCGGTTCTTCCGGCCCAGTCGCCGTCATGCCACGCTGGCACGCGCGGTGCGATCGGCGGAATGGTGCAGGGGGCGTGGGGCCGGCTATTGGTTCAACCCGTAGACCAGAATGTTCACGGCCAAACGGACGGCATCTTCGTGCACGTACCCGGTGCAGGCGACCGAGGCCTGGCGTTCGAGCGCGCAGCTAATGTCGTATTTGCTGTAGACCACCACATAGCGGTTGTTGATGGCAATTCCCTCCAGGAACGGTTCGACCGTCTTGACGCCGGGATCGCCCCCGCCCGCGCCTCCCCCCAGATCGCCATCCCTTCGCCGCACGGTCTTCAGTTGATGCCCCGACCGGCTGAGGAAGATCTCGTGCCCCACCGGGATGCGCTCCAACTCCTGTCCCGGGTAGACCTGCTTCATCAACCGCCGGAAGCTGTTGTCGAAGGCGGGGGCCCCGCAACAGGAATCGGCGAAGAAGAACCCGCCGTTGTCGAGGAATTTCCGCAGCTTCTCGATCTCGTTCCTGGTCAGTTGGAAATCCTGCCGACCATGCATGTAGAGCAGCGGATACTGGTAGAGATTGCGGTCGACCAGGGTGATCTCGCCCGTCTTGCTCGAGACCGGCAAATGGGCGGCGGACCGGGCCGCCAGCATGATTCGCCGTAACGCCTGCGGGGCGGCATCCCAGTCTCCCGCGTAGCGGATCTTCCGCAGTTCCACCAGATCGCGCTCGGCCGTGTTGACGGACTCTCCCGTGGGGGCCGCCGTCTCCCGTTCGAGCTTGTTCAAGATCTCGCGGCCCGTCACATACGCCACCACATTGACCCCCACCTGATTGGCCCGGGTGATCATTGAGGTCAATTCGGCCGGCCGCTTGGGGACCTGAAAGCTGGTCCATTTGTCCCACAGGCACGAGACATCGTGCGGGGAATAGATGATACTGGTCCGGCACCCCACATCGAGCCCCCACAACTCGACGGTGGGCAGCTTGGTCTGTTTGTCGATCAGGTCGTATTCGGCCCGAAAGACCGGATGCTCGGCCTTCAGCAACTGCAGCTTGGCCTCGGAGGGGGGCTGAATCTGCCGCACCAACTCGCGGAACGATTCATCAAAGGCTCCGCTCTGGCAGTTGTTCACCGCCAGCAAGAAGCCCCCCTGGGCCAGGTACTGCCGCAGCAATTCGACCTCGCGCTCCGAGAGGTTGAGCGCCTGCGTTCCCGCCAGGTAGCAGATGGGAGACTGCAACAGATCGCCCAGCGTGGCCCGCCCCACATCGACCGTCTGCCAGTTCAACAGCTTGGGCCACTTGGGAAGTCCGGTGATGTGCTGGGTGAGGTTGCGCACATCGTCGGGATGGCGGTTCCAGTCGCGCGAATCGATCTGCTTCGTCCGGGCATTCCGCGGACCAAACTCGAGCTTGTTGAACAGCACCGGCGCCAGTCCCTTCGAGAGGAAGATCAACGCCAGGCTGGTTCCCACCACCTCGTCGTTCTCTCCCTCCTGACCACCCCGCCAGGCCCCACTCACCCGGTTCTGCTGGCTGACCAGGAACTCGGCCCCCTCGCGGTACCAGTCGTACTGCTCCCCCCGGCTGTTCACAAAAAACCGCCGACCGCTGAACCGTCCCGCCCGCTCGAGACCATAGAGGTAATACAACACCCAGCCATTGGCGGGGGCCCGCCCCGTGGTTGGGTTGAACCGCACGGTGAAGTTGTTTCCCATCCAGCGCAGCGCCTTTTCGAGCACCGCGGGATCTTCCGGGGCCTCACAGCACTTGGGGGTGCCATCGCGGTTGATGTGGTTTTCTTCGGCCTTCAGCATGGCCTCGGTGATCACCACCGTCGCCAGGCCAGCGACGGTCATGCTGCCGGTGCTGTTGCCCCCGCGCTCGCCGGTGTAGTCCCAGCCGCCATCGGCATTCTGGGCCGCGAGGAAATGACCGCGCGCCTTTCGCCATACGTCGAGGCTGACAGGCACGCCCATCTCTTGCGCTTCGCGCAGGCCCAGCACGGCGAACTGGGCGTTGCTGCGGTCGCCTGCCGCGTTGAACAATCCGCGCGGATTGGGTCCATAGGTCCACGAGCCATTCGCCAGTTGCCCGCTTTCCAACACCCGCACCAGCGTGGCCACCCGCGCCACGTCGGTCTTGCCATCTTTGGCGGCGGCGAACGCCTGGATCTTGAGTGAGACCTCGTAGGTCAGTTCGGAATGATTGGCGCGCAGCCATTCCAGCCCGCGCTGGACTGGTGCATCTTGGGCGGTCATTCCGGTGTTCAGCAACGCCAGGAGGACCAGGCTGGTCACCCCCACCTGCTGCCCGACCCGCTCACCCCGCCAGGCCCCGTCCGCTTCCTGCTTGCGCAGCAGCAGCTTCTTGGCGAGGTCGATCGAATTCAGCACTGGCTGCCGCAGTGGGTCATCGGCCCGGGCGGTGCGCCCTGGCCCCCACGCCATCCCCAGAGCCAGCATTGCAATCAGGGCCGAGGTCCACCACGGGGTCCGCCGTCGAATCGCGTGCCGGGGGGCCAGCGGCGGCGCGATCTGCAGTTTCGTGTCACGCATTCCCCGGCATCCGGCAGCCCAGTTCGCCATCAGATCGTCCTCGTGTGTTTTCCAACGTCCATCATACCGCCGTATTTCCAGGGGCGAAAGCAGCGTGTACCACCCCTGGCGGCCGGCGCGTCAGACATGGGACGGGCCATCGGTCCCAGTGTGCCGCGGCCATCACGCGGGCTCCGGGGGATTTGGTTGCGACGGTTCGTCCCGGTCCCGCCGCGCGAGCAGCCACAATTCGTCGAGTGCCAGGCCCCACGCCGCCAAAAGATAGACTCCCCCACCCACCAACACGGGCAGCACCAGCGAGAGCACGTCGCCCGCCACACGGCTCCACCCGGGCCGCCCCGGCAGTTGGCTTTCGAGCAGCTCGCGCCAGTTGGGCTGCCATGCTTGAACCCCCCGACAGACCGCGTACATCAACAGGGCCGCGGCCATGGCCCGCAGCGCGGTCGAGCCCAGTTGCCGCCAGTCGAACCGACCCAGCCGCCGCTGCAGCGAAATGGTCAACAGGGCCAACTGCCCCATCGCGGTCAGGGCGGTGCTGCTGGCCAAACCCCGTTCGGCCAGCACCCAAATCAGGGAGAGGTTCAGCAGCGTGTCGCTCAGCACCGCCAGAATTCCGATCTGCAAGGGAATGCGCCGATCGCCCAGTGCGTAGCACCCCCGGAACAACACAGGAATGCCGCAGTAGGCCCAAACCCCCAGGCTGTAGGCCGAGATCATCCCGGCAGTGCGCATGGTGTCTTCGGGGGTGAAGCGGCCATGCTGCAGCAAGAGCCGGGTGAGGGGCTCGGCCACCACCATCAGTCCCAGGCTGGCCGGAATGCCAATCACCAACACCAGCCGCAGGGCCAGCGTCAGATCGTCGCGCAGCCGGCCCAGTTCTCCCCGGGCGGCATGCCGGGCCAAGAGGGGGAAGAGCACCGTTCCCAACGCCACACCAAACACCCCCAGGGGAAACTGGTAAATCCGCTCGGCGAAGTAGAGGGCCGAGACGGTGCCCGCCCGCAGGGGAAACTCGTGACCGGGCCACCAGGGAATGGCGGCACTGCCGTCGGCGGGCCGCGAGAAGAGCCAGGCGATGCCGCTGTCGAGCACCGAGTTGATCTGCGTGATCGACAGGGCGATGGTGACGGGCAAGATCGCCCGGCCAATCGCCTCGACTTCCGACCACACCGGCCGCCAATGCCAACTCCAGCGAAAGCCCCGGCGATACAGTTCGGGAATCTGCAATGCGAGTTGAAGCACTCCCGCAATCAGAATGGCCCCGGCCAGGACATAGGCCTGCGTTGGCTGGTCTCCTCCCGCCACGCGTCCCGCCACCCAGACACCGGCCAGCCAGCAGAGGTTCAACACGATGGGCACGAAGGAAGCCCAACCAAACCGGCCCAGGGCATGCAGCACGGCCGAGACCTGGGCGGCGAGGCAGATCAGCACGGCATACGGCAGCAGCGTGGCGGTCAGCCCCACCAGCAGGGTCGACTGTCCGTCGCGCAGGTGCCAGATCGCCAGACCCAACTCGGCCAGCAGCACCAGCCCCGTCAGCACCACGGCCAGCAGACTGAACACCGCGCTGGCCAACTGCCAGGCAGGACGGCGGTCGAGTGAATCGCCCGCTTCATACAGACGGGTGAAGGCGGGCAGGAAGGCCGCCGAGAGGGCCCCTTCGCCAAACAGCCGGCGAGCCAGGTTGGGGATGCGAAACGCGAACGAAAACGCATCCATCACCGGGCCGAGGCCAAACAGACTGGCGGTGGCAGTGTCGCGGATGGCCCCCAGCAGACGGCTGGCCAGGGTCGAAGAGATCACCACCCGCAGCCCATTCATCAGCCGGGGGACGGGGAGCCGGGGTGCCTTGGGCTCGCCGGTCCGCCCCACCGGGCCGGGGGGGTCGGAAGGGGCCGCTGACGTGGGGGGGGAAGTCAAAGCGGAAGATCAATTGCCGGGCCGCAGAGTGCGGGGCGGGGCGAAGTGCGCTGGTGACAGCGGGGGGGGCTCGAGCTGCGCCAGATTGAGATGCAGTTGCGTCAGGATGTGGATCACGCGGTCCATCGGCAGTTCGAACTCGCGGGCGTCGTCGATGAGGTTGAGGTTTTCATGCCCCTGCCAGGCCCGTTCAATAATCCACTCGATGGTGGCCTGATCTTCCGTCTCGGCCAACCGGTTGAGCAGGTTGAAGTCGGTGTCGGGAAACTCGGCCCAACGTCGGCGACCGGCGAGATGTTCGAGTCGGGCGACTCGACAGTACAGGGGCCAATACCGCCGGAACCAATCGACCAAAGCCTCTTCACCCAGGTCGTGGCCCCGGTGTTGGCTCTCGATCCATTTGTGGCGTGCGGCTTCCTGCCAGCACTCGACGTAGAGACTCACATCCATGGCGACAGCGGACCCACCTGGCCCTGGGGGGAGAAACACGCTCCAGATCGACCCACCGGGCGCTGGCGGGCGGTCTGTCTGACTCGGGTCTGCGATCACCCGAGACATAAACCAAGTCTAACGTGATTTTTTCCTCCAGGCAACTTTTTTCAGGGAAAGTCCTCTTGCCAGGGGGACGACGTGCCGGGGTACCCAGGCCGTTCCATCGGCGGGACGGCCCAACACTGGCCGACCCCAGCAGCTCGTTTCGAGATTGCCCCGCCAGACCGAACGGTCCGTCTGATGATCGCGATGCAAAAGGATCGGGCGACAGAGAGAATGCCGGTCTGGTGGGAACAACAGCCCTCAGATCCGCAGAGCGCGATCCGTTGCACACTTCTGCCAGTTTGTCTGGAACCCCGGGGGACAGTTGGTCGCCAGTCACCGGGTGGGACGGGCGGCAACTGGTCTCGGGGCCGCCAGGCGAAAGAACAGCCGTTCGAGAATGACCCGATCGGGAAGCGCGGTGCCCGACCCCTTCAGATCCATGTCGGCCTCCAACAGCCAGCCGTTGATCCGCTCGCAGCGGGGGCGCCCCACCCGGTTGACGTAGGCGGTCATCCCCGTCAGCGAGAACGGCTTCACCCCCGCGGTGGCCAGCGCCTCGCCCACACTCTGCCCCTGGCCGATCAGGTCCTGCGCCCGGCCCACCGGCCGAAACACAAACGCCACCCCTCCCAGCAGCTTCAGCGGGGCCTCGCCCGAGATCAGCAGTTTGTCGAGCAGCTCCATCGCCTGGGCGAACTGGCCGTCGCGCAGGGCGTCGGTCATCTTCCAGGTGGTCTCGGCCTTCCAGCCTCCCACCAGCTTTTCGACCGAGACGGTGGTGATGGTCTCGGCCTGCCCCGCGTAGGCGGTCAGCTTGGCGAGTTCCTGGTCGAGCAGACCAAACTCGGTGCCAATCAGTTCCACCAACAACGGAGCGGCCCCCCGTTCGAGGGTCTTCTGGTACTGCGTCTTGGCCCGCTCGGTGACCCAGGAGATCATCGCGGGGGGTTTGAGCTGGTTGCACTCGAGGATCAGCCCCACCTTGGCCACCTTCTTGGCGAGGTTGGTGGTCGAGGGGAACGACTTCACATCGAGCACCAGCACCGACTTCTTCGCCGGCTTGTCGACGTACTTTTCGAAGTGCGGCCGCTGCTCGCTGACGAATTCATCGGCATCATCGACCACCACCACCTGCGTGGGGGACCACATCGAATTGGTCAGCAGCGCGTCGGCCACCGTCTTCCATTCGAGATTCCCCCCACCGTAGTGCGAGACCGACAGCTCGTCTCCCTGCGGACCAAGCACCGTGCGGGTGATCTCGCGCAGCGCCTCGAGCTTGAGGAACCGCTCGGTGCCGACGAGCGCTACCACTGGCCCCAGTTTTTGCGATCCGGGGTTCCGCAGGTACTCGGTTGCATGCATGATTGTTCTTGACCCCCCGAGACCAGTTTCCGTACAACCCCCGCCCCGCGTCTCTTTCCCAAATTGTCGGCAGGCGACATGTTCCTCGCAAGCGCTCCCGTGATTACGCTGCGCTGCCCCGGCGAAGCGTACGACATTCCGCTGGCCGTGCATCGCGCGCGGCTCGCGGCCGGGTATGCCAAGTGCCGACATTGCCCACATCATCCCGAGGCAGGCCGCCTGCCCCTTTTGGAATGTGCTGCGGGGGAACGGCAGGATGAAACCCCGGAGTCTGCCCGGCTGCCCGCCGTGGCAGCGCTGTTTCAGCCCGAGGGGATCCGCGGGGTCTATCTGAACCAGCTCGACCGGCAGTTGGCGGGCGAACTGGCGGCGGCCTTCGCCCAGGAACTGGCCCGCGCACTGCCCGAGTTGCCGCGCGATGAAGGCGTGGGCCCGGAAGCCCCGGCTGAATTGACCTGCGAGGGGGAAGAAGGGGTACGTGTGCTGCGGGCGGGTGTGGCCGGCCCGACGGTGGTGTTGGCGCAGGATGAACGCCCCAGCAGCCCCGATCTGGCGCGCGGGGTTTGCCTGGCATTGCGGCGGATGGGCTTCCAGGTGGTCGATCTGGGAATCGCAACGCGCGGGGAATTGGGCTGGGCGATAGGGCAGGTGCAGGGACTGGGTGGCCTGTTGGTGACGGGAGCGGGGATGGGCCCGGAATGGACCGGCCTCGACCTCGCGGGACCGGGGGGAGAGCCATGGTCGCGACCGGGACGGCTCTCGGACGTGCTGCGCACGTGGCAGAGCGGCGTCGTGCGGACGGCCCGGCGCTCGGGGGGCTGGCAGAGCACCCGCCTGAGGCACGACTACCTGGCGCAATTCCAACCCGCCTGCCATGGGCTGCGGCCGTTGCGGGTGGCGTGGAGTTGTGCGGCGCGGCTGCCCACCCGCCTCATGCGGCAGTTGCTGCAAGCGACCGCCTGCCAACTGGTCGAAGTGGAGACAGCAGTGCGCCGTCGAGGGCATGCACTGCTGGCCGACCGCGATCTGCAACCGTTGGTCGAGTGTGTGCAGCGGGTGCGGGCCCACCTCGGGCTGTGGGTCGACGAACTGGGGCAGCAGGTCTGGCTGGTGGATGAGCGGGGGGGGTTGGTATCGAGTGACCGGCACGCCCAATGGTTGCGAGCCAGTGAAGCGGGCGCTGGGCCGACCGCGCCCGCCGTTCCGCGATTTGAGACGCGCGAGGCGGCGTGGCGGGCGCTGCGGCTGGCCGAGGCCACCCAGGTCGAAGGCCCGGCGGGATTTCACACCTTCACCACGCCGTTCGCCGGTTGCGATGCCGTGGGAACGGTCGTGCGCACGTTGCGGGCGCTCAGCCAATCGGACCGCGCGGTGAGTGACTGGATCGCCCCGTCCGACGGCTGGTTGCCGAAGTAGGTCTCCTCTCTGGAGAGCGGTGGGGCCCACGATCTTCCTGACTCGCCGGGCGCCCGGCCCCCTGCCGACGACGGCTCCTTGGTGAGCCTGCAAGTCGGTGAGAGAGCCCCCTTGACCAACTCCGATTTTTGAGGCCCGCAGAGCGAACAACCGCCAGGGGATGCGTCAAGAGGGTGTCTTTGAATAGATTGCACGTGCACGTTATAAACCACTGATTGACAATCACTTAAGAAT
>JBKCTR010000305.1:0-14003 GCA_046318755.1 Planctomycetaceae bacterium | reverse complement strand
CTCCCGCAGGTCTCCGGCCAAGTCGAGGAGGTGGGCCTTCATCATCCGTCGTGTCACCGTGCCGTCACGGGCCCGAGGCCAGTGAGGGAACACCTTTTTGCCGAGGGCCAGCAGTTGCGCTCCAATTCGCTCTCCTTCGCCCCCCGCGGCGATCCGCCCCTGAAAGTCCCGCCGCAGGTGCGCCCAGCAGAGCTGTCGCAGGTGGAAGCAGTTGTCGACCGCAGGGCGATCGGTGATCACGACCCCCGAGAATCCGTCGCCCAGCAATTCCCTGGCCACCTCGGCGGCGCGGGTCAGGTAATGGCGAACAACGAACAGCGTGAACGTGGCGGTGACTGCGGTCCAGATCCCGGCCTTCGCGCTGCATTCCTTGCCGGCACACGGTCGGATGCAGCGGGATGATCGCCGAACATCGCTCCGGAGGAACCAGCACCCGCTCCTGCTGGGGTGTCCCTGCTGACCACCCCGGCTGCGACCGGAGGCCGGTCGCGGTGGCGGCTTCTGCCGGCTGTGGAGATGGACCGAACCCGGAGGCCGACTCGAATTCTGCGCCGTCTTGCTCAACTTCGATTCCCGATCGGACACCCGGCGTTTCCAACTCGCGATCTCCGCTTCCAGGGCAAGAAATGATCGCCTGGACCTCCGGTCGCAATTCCTTCCACAGCTCGGGGGGAATCCTGTGCCGACCCCAGGATTCTGCCGATCTCGCCGTTGTCGGAACGACCACTTTCCACCGACCGTCAGGTCGGGGTGGGAATGGTGACGATTCGGACGCTCAGCCGTCTCGTCGAATGGCGTGGGCCCGAGAGGGGGTTGGGAAGTTCGCCGTCCCCACCCGCTGGGGCTTTGGAATTCGGAATGCTGCCAGCACCAAAAAGAAAGGCCGCCGTCCCCAAGAAAGGACGGCGGCCTGTGGTCCGAGCAGCCGGCAATCAGCCAGCCAAGCCCATGCACGTTACAACTGACCATTGTACCGCACGAACGCCTCGAGGGCGTAGTACTCGGGCAGGCCCAACTGGTTGTAGATCGCGGCGGTAGCCTTGGTGCGCTCTTCGGCCCGCACCCAGAATTCGCGCTTGTCACTCCCCGGGAAGAGAGGGGCGTCCTTCTGTGATTCATGCCGGAAGATCGCCTGCTTTTTGCGTTCGACAATCTCGGGGCTGAGGGGGACCGCCCGCTCGATCTCGTGCGGCTCGTACTCGTGCCACGCCCCGCGATACAGCCAGGTCTCCAACTGCAAACCCTCGGACTCAACCACCTTGAGGGCCCGCAAGATCGCCTCGGCACACATGCGGTGCGTCCCGTGGGGATCGGAGAGGTCTCCCGCCACGTAGATCTGCGCTGGTTTCAGCTTCCGCAGCAGGTCGGCGATGATCGCCACGTCGGCCTCCCCGATCGGTGACTTCTCGACTTTGCCCGTGCGATAAAAGGGCATGTTCAGAAAATGCAGTTTCTCGGGGGGAACGCCCGCTGTGACGGCCGCCCGCGTCGCCTCGGTCTGGCGGATCAGCCCCTTGACCTGCTGCACTTCGGGACAGTCGGGGTCGCCGGGAGCCTTGTTGTGAATCGCCTCCCGCATCCGCTGATCGAGCGCGACGGTCTGGGGAGTCTCCAACCCGAAAATCGCGTTGTACTCCTTCATGAAATCGATGTGACGCAGGGCGTCGTAGTCATGCACCGCGATGTTGCCGCTGGTCTGATAGGCGATGTGCACATCGTGCCCCTGATCGGCCAGGGTGATGAGTGTGCCCCCCATCGAGATGACGTCATCATCCGGATGAGGGCTGAACACGATCACTGTCGACTTCGTCTCTCCAGCCGGCTTGGTGCGGATTCCCTTCAGCAATCCCTCAAAGGCCCGTTCCCGGATCGCTCCAATCGGCCCCCGCTGTTTCAGCAGATCGTGCAGGTGATGTTCGATGAAGTCGTCCTCGCACAGTTTGTGCAGGGGCTTCCCCAATTGCAGTGCCAGGCCAATCACCGCCCGGTGCTCCACCTGCGGAGTCCATTGCACCCGCCCCGTGACCCACGGGGTCTGCACAGCCGTCAATTGGCTGGCTGCGGCGCTGTCCACCACGAACAACGCATGGGCATGTTCCTGAAGATAGGTCGCGGGGACCAACGGGGTCACCTCTCCCTCGACCGTCTTCCGGACCACCTTCGCCTTGTGCTCGCCAAACGCCATGATGACGATTTTCTTGGCGGCGAGGATTGTCGAGATCCCCATCGTCACCGCCTGCATCGGCACGCTCTCGGCACTGAAGAAGCTGCCGGCGGCGTCGGCCCGGGTCTGCGGGTCCAGTGTGACCATCCGGGTCGTGGAATGCCGGGAGCTGCCAGGCTCGTTGAAGCCGACGTGCCCCGTCCGCCCGATCCCCAGCAACTGCAGTTGGATCCCCCCCGCCCGCTGGATCGCCTGCTCGTAATCTTCGCAGAACTGCTCGACCTCTTCGGCGGGGATGTCTCCCCGGGGAATATGGATGTTCTCTTCGGGAATATTGATGTGATCGAAGAAATTGGCCCGCATCCAGCGGTGATAACTGTGAATCGAGCCCGGATCCATCGGGAAGTATTCATCGAGATTGAACGTCACCACGTTCGAAAAATCGAGTTCCTCATCCCGATGCAATCGCACCAACTCCCGGTACACACCAATCGGCGTGGAACCCGTCGGAAGGCCAAGTACAGTCGTGGCTCCGGCCGAGTTGTTCTCGCGGATCAGCCCCGCCACCATCAAAGCCACATGCCGTCCCGCCTCGGCGGCATGATTGAACGCCACAGTGGGAATGCTGGTGTTGCGGACGAACTGTCCGGAATGGGACGGCTTCGTGCGAGGCATGTTGCGGGTGATGGCCATGGGACGAAATGCTGCGTATGCTGAAGTGAAACTGCCCGTGAACCCCAGGCTCAACAGGCTCTCATCGGAGGGACTGAAGTGAGTCTAGTTCTTGTCCAGAAAACAGGCCACACCTGTTTTGCCGAAAAACATGCCGAACTGCGCTGCGCCAAAAATTTTGGCCATCCACGCCCACCCCGATGATGTTGAGTTCCAATGTGCGGGAACCCTCGCCCGCCTGGGACGCCGCGGTTGCCCGCTGGTCATCGCCACGATGACCGCGGGGGACTGCGGCAGCGCCGAGTTGGGCCCCCTGGAAATCGCCGCCGTTCGCCGGGCTGAGGCCGCCGCGGCCGCCCGGTTGATCGACGCCGAGTACCACTGCCTCGAATTCCTCGACCTGCAGATTGATCACGACAACACGGGCCGGCGACGTGTCACCGAGTTTCTGCGGAGGGTGCGTCCCGACGTGGTCCTCACCGCCCCTCCGGTCGACTACATGTCGGACCACGAAAACACCAGCAAACTGGTGCGGGACGCCTGTTTCTGCGCCTCGGTTCCCAATTACACGACTCACCAATGGGACCCCGCTCCGCCGCTCTCACACATCCCACATCTCTACTACGTCGACCCGCTGGAAGGCGTTGACCATTTCGGCCGAACAATCCCACCCGATTTCCTGATCGACACCACGGCTGTGTTCGACCTCAAACTGCAGATGCTGGCCTGCCATGCCAGCCAACGCAATTGGCTGCTCAAGCAGCATGGAATCGACGAATACCTCGACAGTTGCCGGAAATGGAGCGGTCAACGGGGTGCGGAACTCGGCACAGCCCATGCCGAGGCGTTCCGGCAACACACCGGTCATCCCTACCCCCACAACAACCTGCTCCAGGAACTGCTGTCCAAGCCAGCCGTCGCCTGACCCTGGCCGGCCTCTGGGCCCAGCCGACCCGTACAACAGAAGAGATCAGGCAGTCCGCCGCGGTTCACGCCGCATGGGAAATGACCCGCCGCGGACGGGGCTGCAGGACCCAGTCGACGATTCGCCAGTCGAGCCACGACCGGTCGGGGTCGGTCCCCCGATTGGCGAGGAAGCCCATATGTCCCCCCCCGGGAGCGGTGTGCAGGCGGGCCGCCGGGGGCAACTGCAGCTTCCGTAGCGACTCGATTCCCACCAGCGGATCATCGACCGCCCCGATAATCAGCGTCGGAATCTCAATCCCCTCGACAAACTGATGGGCGCTGACCCGCTCGTAATACTCCGAGCCGCTTCCATAGCCACAGACCGGGGCCGTGAACAGGTCGTCGAACTCCTCAATCCGTCGCGGCATCCGCACGGCGGCCGGATCGGGAACCTCGGGAACACATCGCCGCCAGGCGGCCACATGATCCAACAGTTGCCGGGTGAAGTAGCGATCGTACAGGCGACCAAAAACGCCCGAGAGATTCCGCACGCAATAGGCGAGGTCAACCGGCGGGCAGACCGCCAGCACCGACTGCAGCTCGGGAGGATTGAACCGGGGATGCTCTCCCGCCAGCTTCAGCAGCACACTCCCCCCCAGTGAAAAACCAAGGGCCGAGATCGGAGAGCCCGGGCACTGCCGGACGATCTCGCGCAAGGCCGCCAACGCGTCGTCCGAACGCCCACTGTGATACGGCCGCCGCGCCAGACTCATCCCTGCCCCACAGGAACGCATGTCCATACGGAACGTACGAATTCCATGCTGGTTCAGCCGCCAGGCGACCCGCCGCATGTACGTCGCCTGATGATTCCCCGCCAGGCCGTGGATCATCAACGCCACGGCATCGCCGGGCGTCCACAGCCCCGGGCAATCATCATGCAGGACGATCTGGTCCCCCCCCGACACCTCCACCAGGTGCCGACCGGCACACTCGGGTGGTTCCGCGCCGCTCGACTGATACAGGGCGGACAACGTCTGAAAATGACCGTTCCGCAGCAGCCAGTGCGGAACAAAACGGGGGAGTTTGAGGCTGAAGTCCATGGTGACTCGGGGGTTCCGGAAAATGGCGCGGGACTTTAGCGGGCTTCCCCCGGGACGGCGAGAGCAATTTCACACCGTATTTCTCGGCTCGCTCCCCGACGGCAGAAAAAATTTCCCGCCGTGTTCCCCAAAATCGGCCTGTCCACCCCGGTTGTCACCACCCAACCCACCGGGCAGCCCCTGACCACCTGCTCCCCCCTTGCAGCCCCGTCGACCCCCCAGACGGTGGCCCCATTCCCAGCGGTGCCCCCGATTCCTGTGAACTGGTGCATGATCTGGGGCGGCGTGATCTGGGGCCAGCCCCTTCCTCTGACCTGTCCCTGCCCTGCCCCGGCTGGCCCGGGTGTTTGTGCTGGCCCCTGTGGTCCCCCCTCAGTTCACCGGGGTCCCCGGACCCGAGGCAACCGCAACGGCACCTCCTCGCTGGTCACAGCCCGCCGCCACGCATTCCCCCCGGGCCGCCCCCGAGACATGGTGAATCCCCCAGCCGTCCACCATACTGGCCCCGCCGCTCTGTGCCAGCCGCATTGTGCCAGCCGCGTTCTCCATCCCTCTGCCGAGTTGCCCGGGCATGTCCGAACCGCATCGCACCTCCCGTTGGACCCAAGCGCTCTGCGGGGTGCTCTTCCTGGCAACCTTCCTGGTTTATGCCCACCGCATTGTCGGGGTGCAGAACTCGGTCGAGATCAAGCAGCACTTCGGCACCGACGATGCCGGGTATGGTCGGGCCGAAGCCTCCTTCGGCTATGGATTTGCCGCGGGAGGCCTGATCTTCGGCATCCTGGCCGACGTGGTGTCAATTCGCTGGCTCTTTCCCCTGGTGGTCCTGGTCTGGTCAATCACCGGGTGGGGCGCATCCCTTGCCGGGACTCTCGACGAGTACAGCGGGTGGCGCTTCGCCCTGGGGCTGTTCCAGGCTGCCCACTGGCCGTGCGCCCTGCGCATGACCCAGCGTTCGTTCCCACCGCACCAGCGCACCTGGGGCAATGGAATCCTGCAGAGTGGCGCCGCCGCCGCCCAGGTGATCTTGCCGCAGATCCTGCTTTGGGAAGACCGGCTGGGGGCGGGGTGGCAGACGTCGTTTCGGTTGTGGGCGCTCGTGGGGCTTCCCTGGGGATTGGCCTGGCTGACCCTGGTGCGTGAGTCGGATGTGAGGCGTCCCGTATTGCAGACCGATGAACAGGGGGCCGGGGTGGGTACGCCCCGCGAGATCCGCGAAATTCCCTGGTACCAGATCTTCACCCTCCGGCGATGGTGGCTGCTGTTGATCACCGTGGTGGGGATCAACGTTCCCTGGCATGCCCTGCGAGTCTGGATGCCCGACACCCTGCGCACCTTCTACGGGTACGACAAGGCGTTTGTCGACCACTTCACGTCGATCTATTACCTGTTCGCCTTCGTGGGGAGCCTCGCGGCTGGCTGGCTGACCTCGTGGCTGGCGCAACGGGGCTGGAATGTGCATCGTGCCCGACTGGCGGCGTTTGGCTTCTTCGCGGCATGCGTGCTGCTGCTGGTTCCCGCGCAGTGGCTCTCCCGCGGTTGGGCCCTGCTGGGTCTGCAGTTGGTGGCCGCGCTCGGCACTCTGGGCCTGGCCCCCTTGTATTACTCCTTCAACCAGGAACTCTCGGGCAAGTCCCAGGGGAAGGTGGGAGGCTCGTTGAGCTTTCTGTTGTGGATGATCCTCGGCGCGATGCAGTCGAACATCGGCGTCGTGGTGAAGACCGACCCCACCTGGCGCCCCGTGATCTTCGCCGGGGTGGGCCTGCTGCCGCTGATCGCCTGGGCCGCCCTGGTGCTGGGGTGGGGTGCCCGCCGCGACCCGTGATGGGCGCGTCTTCTCTGGGAGGCCACGTCGGATCCAGCACAGTCGGATCCAGCACAGTCGGCCCATCACCCGGGGTCCTGCGAAGTCTGCGGGTGCCGCAGGCGGATCGGACGACCGCACGGCACGCTGGCCGAGATCCCGCGATGCCACTGGGCGACTGGTTCAGACGCGCCCCAGGTTTTTCCCTCGCACCATGGCCGGGGGCCGGGCCTGCCCGCCCCCGTGCAGAGACCGGGCGGCCTCGTCGGGGGAATGTTCACGCAGCCACCCGCGCAGGGGGACGTCGGAATCGACCGGGTCGTAGGTCCCATTGTTGCTGGGGCAGTCTCCCAGAATCTGCCGCCCCACCGGATCGAGCGTCGGCAGCACCGGTGCGACCGAGAGCTGATCTTTCGGCCGCAGCCAGCGGTAGCTGTACCCCAGCCAGACCACCTTGCGGGTGATCGGCGAGGTGTTCGCGCTGCGTGAATGCCAGATGCGCCGGTCGATGAAGACGGCCGTCCCCGGTTTCACACACAGCGGCTCGGTCCCCTCGGGGCAAGAGACCCCATCCTGCGGACAGTCGATCTCATTCCACAGGTGCGAGCCGGGCAGAATCAGCGTGTTTCCGCGCTCGGCCTGCGAGGCGTCGGTCAGGTAGAAGCCAATCTTCAAAGACATCCGCGGCCGGGGATTGGTTTCCATCTCGTCGTTCATCCGCATGCTGTCCTGGTGCCAGGCGACGCGCCACGAGAGGGCGGCCTCATCGGCCGGAGGGGTCACATCGACATGCGAGTGATACGAGTAGATGTTCCAGCCCAAAATGCCCCAGACCTTGGGCAGTGTCCGTTCATGCAGCGCCAGTTCCACGAACGCCGGGTCCTCTCCCAGCACGTTCGGAAACGACAGGAGCTTCGTCGCCTGATCGGGCGCGCGCTCGCGCCGATCGATGCGGTCCACCGCCGTCAGCAACCGGGCGGTGAACTCCGGGGAGAGCGCATTCTCCACCACCAGATACCCCTGGGTGTTGAAGAACTCACGTTCGGCCTCGGTCAGGCGATGTTCCAGGCAGCGGGGATGCATGTGGGTCTTCCCAAAAGAATCTTGTCCGACAGTCGGCATCCAGCATCCAGCCACTCGCCGGAGGTTGGTCTCGTCTTCGCCGATTCGCGCCGCGTTGTTCCACAGGCCGGCAACTGCGCTCCAACAACGCGCTCAGCCCCGGGCCAACCGGGCATCTTCGGCCAGCGCGCCAGCCCGCAGTTGGGGAATCGACCGTCGGTGTTCCGACTGGACGTACTGGCTGCGTCCTCCGTCGGCCACCGTCCGCACCAGGATCGTCTTCCATGGGCGGTAGTAGTACTGCGGATGGCTCTTGGGCTGTTCCTTTTGGGGATCTCCCTCCAGCTCCAGCAAATCGAAGACCGCGGTCTGGAAGTCGGCGATCCGGCGGCCTTCCTGGTGGGCCACGTTGCGGGCCATCGCCAGCGCCTTCAAATAGACCTCGGGCCCCATCACGGCGGTGCCGAAGTTGTACATCGCCCCCCCCTCCAGCCGGTCGATCGCCTGGCAATACACCAGAAAATCGCGGTAACTGGCCCCGCCCAGCGCCTCGGCATCGCAATTGGGGTGTTCGTGCAGAATGTCGTAGCCCATGCCAATGTGCACCGTCACCGGCACATTCAGCCGATAGGCCTGGGCCACCACCGACAACTCGCGGTGGGGGAAGCCCTCTTCCCAAATGACCTTCCCCAGAGCTTCGCCGTAGCCCAGCCCCTGGCGGTATCCCTGGGCGATCACGTCGTTCATCCGGCCGGTTTCGCGCCAGAGGCCGAATTCCCCCGAGCGCACATAGCGGGGCACACTCTCGCAGGTCGCCCCCACCAGGGCCAGTTCCCAGTCGTGAATGGGCCCCGCCCCGTTGAAGGCCAGGTGCGTCAGCAGACCCCGCTCCATCAGGTCGATCAGGTGGCGGGCGACCCCGGCCCGAATCACATGCCCCCCGCACATGAAGATGATCGACGCCTTCCGCAACTTGGCCTGGGCGAGTTCCGCTCCCAGGCGGGTCATCACCGGATCGACAGGCTCGATCAACGGCGCCTCGAGGGGCTGCTGGTAGGTGAGCGGAACATCGTGAGTCCGCTCGAACAGGGGCTTGATCAGCAGGCGACTGCGGTCGAACTGGGGGTGGGGCATGATTGCAAAATGTACCTCGGCGACTGAGAATTGGCGATGCCCGGCCCGGACGTTTCTCCCTCCCCGCCAGGTCCCCCCGTTCTGCGGCGGGGACCCACGGGAACCTCGGCGATCTGGGTCCGCACGCTGTTCGCTGGTGCCTGGACTTTTTCCCGCCCCCTCCCCTGGAGGTTGATGTCGTGCGCTCAGTACGTTTGCTGGCTGGCCTGCTCTGTCTGCTGTCTCTGGCGTGCGCCAGCCCCCTCTACGCCGCCGAGCCGTCGTTCCCCCGACCGTTCGACACCACCACCCGAGTCCCCTTCAGTGGATCGCGGTTGGTGGGCAGCCCCGATCCCCCCGCGCCGTTTGTCACCAAACCGGCGTATCCCGGGGTGAAACTGTTTGAGCCGGTCGCCATCGCGCGCGTCCCCGGGCTGAAGTCGTTTCTGGTCGCGGGCCGGCCAGGCTCCATCCAGCACTTCGCCCAACAGACCGATGCGGTGGCCACGACCATTGGCGATCTGAAGCGAACGCTCTACGGTCTCGCCCCCCATCCCCAGTTCGCCCAGAACGGCCGGCTGTATGTGATGTCGATTGTCGACCCCACCGAAGGGGCCCCCACCGGCAGCCGGGTCTCGCGGTTCGAGGTCGACCGTTCCACCCAACCCTGGACACTCCGTCCCGAAACCGAACAGGTCGTGCTGGAATGGCCCTCGGGAGGCCACAATGGGGGCAACCTCGCGTTTGGCAAAGACGGCTTCCTGTACATCGCCTGTGGCGATGGCAGTGGCATCGCCGATGAGCGGCAGACCGGCCAGAAACTCGATGACCTGCTGGCCTGCCTGTTGCGCATCGATGTCGACCACCACACCGAGGGGCGAAACTATGCGATCCCCGCCGACAATCCTTTTCTCAAGACCCCCGGGGCCCGGCCCGAAGTCTACGCGTACGGACTGCGGCAGCTTTGGAAGTTCTCGTTTGACCGCCAGACGGGTGACCTGTGGGGGGGCGATGTCGGCCAGGATCTCTGGGAAATGGTCCTCCAGATCGAAAAGGGGGGTAATTACGGTTGGAGTGTGAGCGAAGGAACCCACCCCTTCCGTCCCGAACGTCCCCTGGGCCCAACCCCCATTCTGAAGCCCGTCTACGAGCATCCTCACAGCGACTTCCGGTCGATCACCGGGGGTTACGTCTATCGGGGGCAGAAACACCCCAGCCTCGTCGGGGCCTACATCTACGGCGACTACGACACCGGCAAGGTGCATGCCTTGAAGCGGACCAACGGCGAGCTCGAATGGCAAAGGGAACTGGTCGACACCCCCCTGCGCATCGTGAGCTTCGCCGAGGATGACGTCGGCGAGGTGCTGCTGGTCGACTATATGAATGGCACCCTCTATGAACTGATCCCCAACACAGCCCGTTCGACCGCAGCCGAGTTCCCGCGGAAGCTGTCGCAGACCGGACTCTTCACGTCAACCAAAAACCATGTGGTGGCCCCCGGGGTCATTCCCTATTCCGTCAATTCCGAGTTGTGGTCCGACGGAGCGCACAAAGAACGCTTTCTGGCCCTCCCGGGAACTTCCCAGATCGAATTCGAAACGGTCACCTATCCCCAGCCCGCGCCGGGGGCTCCCGCCGGTTGGCGCTTTCCCGATGGCACCGTCACCGTCAAGACCTTTTCGATCGAACACGAGGTGGGGAACCCCGCCAGCCGCAAACGGCTGGAAACACGGGTGATGGTTTTTGAACAGTTGGCCGGCAGTGAAGAGGTGGGAGATCAGGTGTGGCGCGGCTACACCTATCTCTGGGATGAAGACCAGGCCGACGCCACCCTGCTGGAAGAACACGGTCTCGACCGCGAACTGGTGATTCGCGACCCCGCCGCTCCGGGGGGAGAACGTCGCCAGGTGTGGCACTTCCCCAGCCGCAGTGAATGCACGCTCTGCCACACCATGCCCGCCAAGTACGCTTTGGGGGTTTCGACCCTGCAGCTCAACCGAGACCAGGATTATGGGAACGGCGTCGTCGCCAACCAGATCGACGTGTTCAAGCGGCTGGGACTGTTCAAGCAGGTTCCCGAGAAGCCCACCGCCGAACTGGGACACCTCGTCAATCCCCACGACAGCACTCAGCCGCTCGAGGCCCGCGCCCGTTCGTACCTGCATGCCAACTGTTCCCACTGCCACATGAAGTGGGGAGGCGGCAATGCCGAGTTCCAACTGCTGGCAACCCTGCCACTGAATGAACTGGGCATTGTGAACACCAAACCGGGACAGGGTGGATTCGGACTGACCGATCCCCGTGTGCTGGTGCCGGGAGATGCGAACCGCTCGATGCTGCTGCACCGCATGACCAAGACCGGGCTGGGGCGGATGCCCCATGTGGGATCCAACGTCGTGGACGACAAGGCGGCCCAACTGCTGCGGGACTGGGTGGCGGGAATGAAGCCGTAGTCGGCTGGTTGGGACGACTGACTCGCCGGCCCTGTCCGACTCAGCCCATGGCAACTCGAAAGCCAGCCGCAGTCTGATTCGTGACGCAGTCGCGACGGAAGCCGCCGCTGGTCGGGGTCGGCGACGGTACGGATTGAGAGCAGCGCCGCCAAGTCCCCCGCGGAGCGCGCGGCCTCAGGCTCCCGGCGTCAGCAACAACTCGGGCGATGAGCTGGAACGCGTGTTGGGGAGCGGCGGGTTGTCGGCCGCGCGAAAGGTGAACACCACCGAGTACTTCGATTGCCCGGTGGTGTTGCGCCCGGCGGCATGAAAGGTACGGGCGTGAAAGAACAGGGCGTCGCCCGGTTGCAGGGGGACGGGAATTTTCGCCTGAATGAGCGGCTGGTTCTCCGCCAGATCGGGGCGCAGAAACAACATCTTGTCGAACTGCCCGGGGGCGAACTGCTGGCGATGGGTGCCGGGAATGACCCACAGACAGCCGTTCTCGGGAGTCTCGGAGCCCAGTGCCAGCCAGAGGCTGACCAGCTCGGGACGGGTGAAGCTCCAATACCGGATGTCCTGGTGCCAGTGGGTCTCACTGCTGAACTGGGGCTGCTTGGTCATCACGCAGTTGTGATGGGCCAGGGGCATCACCACGCGGGGCCCCAGCAACTGCTGCAGCCGCGACACCACGCCGGGCAGCGAGACCCATTCAGTAAAGATCGGATCGCGCCCCTGGGCCTCTTTGAGCCGGCGGATGGTCTGCCCCCCCACCTGGTCGCGCGTGGCGGGGGCCCCGGGGTAGCGCAGGTCGGCCTCGTATTCCACCGGCCCCTCGCCCGAACGCAGCCCCGCTTGCGTCACGGCAATCATCCGCTCGACCAGTGGACGCGGTGCCAATCCCCGCACGATCGCGTAACCGTCCCGCTCAAACGCCGCCAATTCGGCGGGACTGAAGGCGGGGGAGACACTGGACGCCGCCGCAGCCGGCGAAGGGTGTTCGATCATGAAGTGGTCTGAAGTGTGAGATCCGATCCATGCAGTGCCATGTCAGTCACCGAGGTCCCCTGGACCTGTGTCCTCCACACGACTCCACAGACAGTCTCCCCATCGTCGGGCAGACGAAGTTGGGTTGCAAGGGCTGGAATGGTCCGGACGGCGGAGGATCCATCTGCCGGTACCCGCGCCGTGATCACCCGGAAGACACGCAACCACACCGCCAAGCCCTGGAATTACGTCCCCGGGACCATCACCAACAGGTCGGTCTCCGACATCACCTTCCACTTCCCCTGCTGCAGTCCCGTGGCCCGCAACCGCAGCGTGGACTCGCTGCCGGGGGGTAGGCCATTGGCCGCCCGGATTCGCAGCATCGCCGTGTTTTGACCCGCCGTCATCTTGATTGGCGTCGCGGTAAACCGCGCGGGGGCGTCGCCGCGTGGAGCCCGGGGACCAATCTCCCCCACCAGTTCAACCGTCACCTCCTCCGAGAATTCAGCGGCGCGGGACAGCGCCAACGGCACTTCGAAATCGGCCCCCGGGGTAATCGTCGGCTCACCCGCCGCATGGGCCAGTTTCAGCAGCGCCCCCTCGGGCAGAATCCCAATCCGCAATTCCTGCCGCTGCAGCAGCGTGCGGACCTTCCCCTGCGGATCGGGCACCTGCACCGCGCCGTTCAGAATCATCCGGCTGGTCTTGGTGGTCTCCAGCCACTCGGGAACGAAGATGGGATATTCCACCCGGGCGGCCCCCCGTGGCACGGTGAACTCGTCACTCGCCAGCCCCTGCCGATGCCGTTGCTGCTTCGCGGTCATCTCCAGCACGATCTCCCCGTCGAATCCCTCCAGCCGCTGAATCAGCACCGGGGCCAGAAACGTGCTGCCGCGATGCACCTTGCGCACATCATCGAGTCCCTCGGGGGTCAGCTTGATGCGGGGCTTCATCACCACCGCCAGGGCGATGGGACCGACCGGCCGGGTCACCGCCTGACCGGCCAACATCGTGCTGGCCGTCACGGTCGCCAGCCGGGCGGTGACCGCCGCATCCGCCGGACAATTCAAGTCGATCGTCACGTCGGTCTTGTCGGCGGGAATGGTCAGATCGGCCTGGGCCGTGACCCGTTCGGGAAGGTTGCCCAGCGACAACACCACGGGGGCTTTCATGCCTCCGGTGCGCGTCACCTTGACGGGGAGCTTGAACTGTCCCCCCAGGGGAATGGCCCCCAGTGGCGGAATGGTGACGCTGAACTCCTCGACCGGCTTTGTGATCGACAGCCGATAACACGCCCCCCGGCTGCCGCTCTGCCCCCCCCGCTCGGTGAGCTGCGCGGTGTAGGTGCCATCGTCGGGAATCGTCACCAGCACCTCGGCATCGGTGCTGCCCGCAGTGTCGTCATTGCGGGCCAGTTCCTTTCCATCCGGTCCCAGCACCACCAGTTCGAGATCGAGCCGGCGGGCGGGCGAGCGGGCCTGCGCCAGCAACCGCAGCACCTCCCCCTTCTTGCCCGGAAAGGTGATCTGCTCTTGTCCGAACCGGGTCTCAATTGAGCCGGTGTAGGCGGCGGGCAGTTCGGCCAATGCTCCCTGGACACTCCCCGCCGTCTCGACCATTTCGGGTCCGTCGCCGACGGCCACCGGGAAGGGGAGAGAAGTGCCGACGGGGGTCTGCACAACGTGCTCGAAGCTGGTCAAGCCGGGCGTGGCGGGAAAGGTGACCGGCTGGATAACACTCTCCAACTGTGGTCCCCCCGTCGC
>JBKCTR010000304.1:0-28767 GCA_046318755.1 Planctomycetaceae bacterium | reverse complement strand
ATTTCGAATTCTGTCGCCAGCCAGATTTCGACCAAACTGTTCCTCACCCGTTCCCCCAGCAGATAGGCCGAGAGACAGAGCTCGTTGGTGTCAGGGTGCTGGCGGCTGAGCCGCGCGGTCATTTCGTCGTGACAGGTGCAGGCGCGAATCCCCGCGAACTTGTTGGCGGTGATCGCCATGCCAATTCCGGTCCCGCAGATCAGGATCCCGCGATGGGCCTGCCCCTGCGACACCATCTGGGCCACCTTGGCCGCGAAGTCGGGATAGTCGGCGCTTTCGGCCGAATCGGTCCCGCAGTCGATTCCTTGGTGTCCCAGTTCATTCAGCAAACCGATCAGATGGGTCTTCGTGTTGAAGCCCCGGTGGTCGCTGCCTACGGCAATGATCATGTTGGGTTCTCGAATTCAGCCTTCAGATGGAAATTCGTCCAGAAGTCGGCGGAGATTGGCCTCGATCTGCTCGGCACAGCGGCGGTAGTCCTCGGGACCGCCGCCGATGGGGTCCACCACATCGCCGCCGTCACGGGCCAGCAATTCCACCCGCTCGGCCAGATGCGGAAACTGCCGCACGACCAGCTCGCGATGTCCGCGGGTCATGGTGAAGACCCGGTCGGCTTGGGCGAGCAGTTCGGCGGTCAGGGGTTGGCTCTCGTGGCTGCGCAGATCGATGCCCCGCAGACGCATCTGCTCGATCGATTCGTCGCTGGCGGGTTGCCCGACACCGGCCGCAACCCCCGCCGAGGTGACCACAAATCCCCGGTCGACCAATTCGTCCTCGGAGCAGTGTTGGCGTTCGCTCAACAGCCGGCGAAACAGCACCTCCGCCATCGGGCTGCGGCAGGTGTTGCCGGTGCAGACAAACAAGTACAGGTTTCCGGCCAGCCGGTGGAGTGTCCGTGCGGGCACGACAGATTCTCGGTGAAGGGACCAGGAGGTGTCGTCGACATGCACGACACTGGTGGGGAGAGTGTAACGCAAGTCCCCGGCATCGAGCAGTATCGAGCAGGCTGCTCCTGCTTGATCGGCGAGTTTGCTGGCGGAATCGGCCGTTCCCTCCACCGGTCGTTCCCCGGTTAACAGCAACGGAGCCGGCAATAGCCGCAAAATGGCGTGCAGAACGTCGTGTCCTGCCAGCCGGAACCCCAGGGACCGGGAGGTCTCAAGAGAATGGGCGATTTCCAGGGGAAGCGCCTGTGTCAAACCGCCGATGGCCGGGGGATGGAACCGCAGCGTCACTGGGCCGGGCCAAAAGCGCCGCAGAAGTTTGCGTCCCAGAGGTGACGCCCGAGGTAAATAGTCGAGCGCTTCAGCCGCCGACTTGACGGCCAAAACCGGTGGTTCGGCTGACCACTCGCGCGAGAGTTGTGCCAGACGGGTGGCGGCCGGGGACAGCAAATAGGCCGCTGCCACGTACTGCGTCTCGGTCGGCAAGCCCAAGATTTCCCCCTGGAACAACCGCTGGACGGCGTCGTGGATCAGATCCCGGGGATCATCGCACCGCGACAGGTCGAAAATTGGCGGAGGAGCGGGCATCAAACACAGCCGGGAGAGTCGGGAAAGCCGGAAATCGCCGAGGATCTCAGGGCAGACGGCAGAAACTGCGAGCGGGAAGGTTTCCCGACTGGATTGTTGCGAAAAGCCGGGGGGCGGGAGAGGATCGAACTCGACCCATGCGAAGGGGAGGGGGCCTTGGGTTGCGACAGGACTCTGGCGAGGCCACTCGGCCACGAACGGCCTGAATCCATCGATTGAGACCGGTACAGCGCGGGTGCCGGGGCTTGGTCGGAGGGATCCCCGTTTCCCTAAGTCCAGACTATAATTAGGGCTTGTGACTCGTTCAAGGGCCTGCATGACAGCTCCAACCTTACGTCTGATCACCCATGCCAGCACGGCGACTGGACGCGCCCAGATGGCCTTGGATGCCCTGCTGCTCGCGCGGGCCGCCGAACGGGGAATCAGTTCATGCCGCTGGTACCAATGGAGCGGCCCCACCGTCTCGCTCGGATATTTTCAGACCGGGCTCCCCGCGGAACTGCAGGCCCGATTCGTCGGTCTGCCAGTGGTTCGGAGGCTGACTGGAGGGGGGGCGAGTCTGCACCACCATGAGCTGACTTATTCACTGGCTTTGGCGGCGGCACACCCGCTGTGTGTGGATCCCCGCCAGTTGTATGACCGGGTCCACGAGGCGGTGATCGGAGCGTTGCGTCGGCAGGGGGTCGCGGTCGGGCTGCGGGGAGCCGGCCGACCGGAACTGGGTGAGAATTACCTCTGTTTCGCCCGGGGAGACAGTTTCGACGTGGTCTGCGAGGGGTTCAAGGTGCTGGGGAGTGCTCAGCGTCGCAGGCGGGGGGCGGTGCTGCAGCATGGCAGCTTGCTGTGGGCCCGATCGGCATGGGCCCCCGAGTTTCCGGGAATCTGTGATTTGGCCGACGTGAAAGTGGACGCGGAGCGGCTGCAGTCCAGTCTGCGGGAGGTGTTGGTGGAGGCCTTGGGGGGGGAGTTTGACGAGGAGGCGGAATTGCCTGCCGACGAACTGTCACGGTTTGGGGAATTGGAACGTGAGTTTGGTGATCCTTGTTGAAGGGGGCGGGGGGCCGCTCAACTTCTGGCTTGCGCCCATGGGCCTGCCGCTTTGAAAGAGGCAGGATGCATGGCGTTGAGTTCGACCCGCCCCTTGGAATTCTCCGCTGGGAATAATGAAACACGTTCTTTCCGCCTTGGTGATGAACCAGCCCGGTGTGCTTGCGCACATTTCCGGGATGTTGGCCTCCCGGGCGTTCAACATTGACAGTCTGGCGGTCGGAGCGACCGAAAATCCCGAATTGTCTCGGATGACGTTTGTCATCCATGGCGATGAAAAGACGCTCGACCAAGTGCGCAAGCAGCTGGAGAAGATTGTCACTGTGGTGCGGGTGATCGATTTCTCGAAGCAGAATTTCGTCGAGCGCGACCTGATGCTGCTGAAAGTCAGCACTGAGGGGGGCAAGCGGAGCGAAGTCCACGAGCTGGTGGACATTTTCCGCGCCCGGATCGTGGATGTGGGCAACACCCACGTCATGATCGAAATCTCGGGTCAGGAGCGGAAAATCGACGCGTTCATCGATGTGATGCGGCCGTTCGGCATCATCGAGCTGGTCCGGGCGGGGCGGATTGCCCTGCTGCGTTCGGCTGGGGCCTCGCATGAGGTCGAGGACGACCGCCTGACTCCCGAACCTCCCCCCGAGGCGACGGTCTGATCGCCTTCCCTCTGGGAGGCTGATGGCTTACCGAGCCGGGTTGGTCCCGGCTCATTGGTGTTCGACCATTTGGCCACCGCGCCGAAGCGCGGCGGCTGAGAGTTTCCTGTTTCTCCGGATCCCGCCCTTCATCATGCCCGCCAAAGTCTACTACGACGACGATGCCGACCTGTCACTGCTCAAGAACAAGACCATTGCCATCCTGGGTTACGGCAGCCAGGGGCATGCCCAGGCGTTGAACCTGCGGGACAGCGGTTGCAATGTGATCATTGGGCAGCGGAAGGGCTCGCCCAATTACGATCTGGCGGTCAGTCACAAATTCTCGCCGCTCCCCTTGGCCGAGGCGACCAAGGCGGCCGACCTGGTCAACATCCTGCTTCCCGACGAAGTCCAGGGAGACCTGTATCGTTCGGAGATCAAGCCAAATCTGAAGAATGGCAGCCTGCTGCTGTGCTCGCACGGGTTCAACATGCACTTCGGACAGGTCGTCCCGCCCGAGGGTGTGGACGCCGCCCTGGTGGCTCCCAAGGGGCCCGGGCATCTGGTGCGGGCCGAGTACGAAAAGGGGGCGGGAGTTCCCTCGCTGGTCGCCTTCTGGCCCGGCTGTTCCGACGCCAGCCGCAAGCTGGCCCTGGCGTATGCCAAGGGAATCGGTGGCACCCGCGGCGGGGTGATCGAGACCAACTTCGCCGAAGAGACCGAGACGGATCTGTTCGGCGAACAGGTCGTGCTGTGCGGCGGTGTGAGCGCCCTTGTGAAGGCGGCGTTTGAGACGTTGGTCGAAGCGGGTTACCAGCCCGAAATGGCCTACTTCGAATGTATGCACGAGCTGAAGTTGATTGTCGACCTGATGTACCAGGGGGGCCTCAACTACATGCGGTACAGCATCTCGAATACCGCCGAGTTTGGTGACTACACCCGAGGTCCCCGCATTGTCACCGAGCAGACCCGCGCCGAGATGAAGAAGATTCTGCAGGAAATCCGCATGGGGCAATTCGCCCGCGAGTGGATCCTCGAAAACAAGGCCAACCAGCCCACCTTCCAGGCGATCCGCCGCAACGAGCGGAAGCACCCGATCGAAATTGTCGGTCGCCAGCTCCGCAGCATGATGACCTGGATCAAGGCGAAGGTCATCGAGTAGTCGTTGGCAGACATGCGGGGCATCCCCTGGCACAGGCCAGCGGACGCTGGCCCCTCCCGGTCGCAGGCGGTCTTCCTCTTGGGAACGACCGCCTGTTTTTTTACATGCTTCGAGCCATTCCCCTGAGAGCGTCTCTTCCGGTGCCACTCCCGGATGTCGTGGTTGCAAATCGTGGAGGCGGTCGCGACCATGCGGCGAAGTGCCCTGCTCTCTGATCCCCCTGCACACCGGGCCGGACTCTTCGAGGAATCACCCCATGTTGGCGATACGCACCGTGTTGCTTTGTGGCCTGTTGGCCGGGAGTCTGCTGATGTCTGCCCCCGTCATTGCCGGGGCCGGCGAATTTCCGCCGGCAGCGGATCTTCCGATTGTGAACCAACTGCCCGATCCACTGGTGAGTCTTCAGGGGGAATCGATCCGAACCCCGGATCAATGGCGTTCGCTGCGTCGTCCCGAACTGATCCGATTGTTCGAACACTACATGTATGGTGCCGCTCCTCCGCCGCCCCGCAATCTGCGGGTGAAGGTCCAGCTTGAGGATCCCGGGCTCTTCGAAGGCAAGGCGACCCTGCGCTTGCTCGAGTTGCGGTTTGGTCCCGACCAGACTCCTCCCATTCACCTGCTGCTGGCGTTTCCGAATGAACGCCCCACTGGCAAGGCCCCCGTGTTTGTCGGGCTCAATTTTTGCGGCAATCATGCCGTTCTGAAACACCCGAAAATCCCCCTTCCCACCGTCTGGATGCCAGGGCATTGTCCCGGTTGCAAGGAGAATCGTGCGACCGAGGAAGGACGCGGAAAAGAGCAGGATGTCTGGTCCATTGATCAGTCGATCGCTCGGGGCTATGCCGTGGCCACGGTCTATGCGGGTGACATTGATCCCGATCAGCCCGACTTCTCCGATGGGGTGCATCCCCATTTTCTGGCTCCCGGCCAGACGCAGCCGGGGCCCCATGAGTGGGGAACCATCGCCGCCTGGGCTTGGGGTGTGCAGCGGGCGGTCGATTACCTGGTGACGGCTCCCGAACTGGATGCCAAGCGGATTGCCGTGGTGGGGCACTCGCGGCTGGGCAAGACCGCGCTGCTGGCCGGTGCGTTCGACGAGCGGATCGCGCTGGTCATTCCGCACCAGGCGGGGTGTGGCGGCACCGCCCCCAGCCGTCACAAGGTGGGGGAGACGGTGAAGCAGATCAACGATCGCTTTCCGCACTGGTTCTGCGATGAATTCACGAAGTTCAATGATCAGGTCGAAAGGCTGCCGTTCGACCAGCACTCGCTGGTGGCGCTATGTGCACCCAGGCCCGTGCTATTCACGAACGCGGTGGAGGACAGTTGGGCCGATCCCGAGGGGCAGTACAATGTGCTGTCGGCAGCGACTCCGGTGTACCGGCTGTTGGGGGTGGATGGGTTGGAAGAGGGGGTGTATCCGCCACCGGGCCGGCTGGTGAAAAGCCGGCTGGGGTACTGGTTGCGGGAAGGAAAGCACTCGATGAACCGTGAAGATTGGGGCATCTTTCTCGATTTTGCGGACGCCTGGCTGAAGTAGGCGCATCCAGCTTTGCGGTTCCGTCACTGGGGTTTCCGCAGGCTGGCACAGTCTCCCGTTTGACTTCATGGCAGGGCTGATTTAGTGTCTGCCAAGGTGTCCTGGTTTGTGTTTCCGCTCTTGCTGCAACAAGGATTGTCTTCTCATGGCGCGCCGTCCCGTCACGTTGTTCACCGGTCAATGGGCCGACCTGCCCCTCGAAACTTTGTGCAAGAAGGCGAGTGAATGGGGCTTCGACGGCCTGGAATTGGCCTGCTGGGGTGACCATTTTGAGGTCGAAAAGGCGCTCTCGAACGACACCTATTGCGCCCGCAAGCGGGAACTGCTCGAAAAGTACGATCTGCAGTTGTTTGCGATTTCGAATCACCTGGTGGGGCAGGCGGTGTGCGACAACATCGATGCCCGGCACAAGTCGATTCTGCCGGACTACGTCTGGGGCGATGGCACGCCCGCCAAGGTCAATCAGCGGGCCGCTGAAGAGATGAAGAACACTGCCCGCGCCGCCAAGAAACTGGGGGTTTCGGTGGTCAACGGATTCACCGGATCGAGCATCTGGCACCTGATTTATGACTTTCCCCCGACTCCCAAGGCGATGATCGAAGCGGGATTCCAGCAGTTCGCTGACCGCTGGAATCCGATTCTCGACGTCTTCCAGGAATGCGGGGTGAAGTTCGCGCTGGAGGTCCACCCGACCGAGATCGCCTTCGATATCTACTCCGCCCAGCGGGCTCTCGAGGCGATCGACAACCGGGAGGAATTCGGCTTCAATTTCGATCCCAGCCACCTGATTTGGCAGGGTGTTGACCCTGCGGAGTTCATCCGGTTCTTCCCCAACCGCATCTACCATGCCCACATGAAGGATGCGAGTGTCACGCTCAACGGCCGCACTGGCATCCTCGCGAGCCACCTGTCGTTCGGCGACCAGCGTCGCGGATGGGATTTCCGCTCGGTGGGACGGGGTGGCGTGCGCTTTGAAGAAATCATCCGCGCTTTGAACCATGCCAGGTATTCTGGTCCGCTCTCGATCGAGTGGGAAGACAGCGGCATGGATCGCGAAGCGGGCGCCCGAGAGGCGTGCCAGTTCGTCAAGAATGTCGACTTCGAGCCCTCGCAACGAGCGTTCGACGCCGCCTTTTCGGAATAGCCGCTACTGGTCTCAATGAGTTCTTCTTCACCATCCTGAGACTGACAACAGCCCGCCACGTGGTTTTCCCAAGTGGCGGGCTGTTGCGTTGTCTGTCGGAGATTGCCATGCACATCCGACCGTTTCAGCCCTCCGATCTTGCCGCTCTCAAGGCGATGACAGTCGAGGCGTTCGATGGAGTCTCGATTGACCAAGGGATCGAACGGGTCCATGGGATCATCGCCGGACACGATTGGAAGTGGCGTAAAGCCCGCCATCTCGATGACGATCTGCGCCGTGATCCAACGGGGATCTTCACCCTGGTGGATGAGTTCGATCAACCCCGGGGTTATGTTTCCACTTGGTGCGACCAAGAGGCGGGCATTGGCCATATTCCGAATGTCGTGGTTGTGGCCGCCCTGCGTGGACAGGGCTGGGGTCGCAGACTGCTTGAACACGCCTGCGACCACTTCCGGTCGCGCGGTCTGACCCATGCCAAGATCGAAACCCTGGCTCAGAATGAGATTGGAAATCACCTCTACTGCAGCGTCGGGTTTGTGGAGGTCGCCCGTCAGGTGCACTTTGTTGCCGACCTGCGCCAGGCCGAATCCGGGAATTCCGCGTTTCCAGGCAATATCCCCGCTGGCTGATCTGCATCGGTGACACGACATCGCGGAATTCTCCGACCTGGGCGGCCGGGCTGATTCACACCGAGTTTCGTTCGAGCCGTGTTTCGCACTATTCCAGCGCCGCGGCGTGGCGTCCGGCCCTGGGATCACCCGCAGCCTCCAGTTCTCCAGTGGCCGGGTCGATGGTGATGAGGACCGGGTTGCCCACGGGGCCTGCACTGGTGGAGACAAGGTGCCCACGCCGGCCCAACTCCTCCCGAACTGTCGTGGGAATTTGCTCGTTGACGACCAATTTGCCCAGCCCCACCATGGCCTGTTGGCGGTCGGGATGGGGATTGAACGAATCTTGGTGGTGCTGAGTGTAGAAACGGGGTGTGGTCACCGCCTGGAGCGCCGACAGGCCGAAGTCGATGTGGTTGATCAGCACCTGGAGGGTGGTCTGGTCCTGCAGGTCTCCCCCGGCCACGCTGACGGCGGCAATTGGTTTCCCCTGTTTCAACACGAGGGTGGGAGTCAGCGTGATGCGCGGACGTTTGCCTGGAAAGATCTGATTGGGATGTCCGGGCGAGGTGTTCAGGCTTCGCACCCGGTTGCCCGTGTTCACCCCCGAGGGACCGGGTGTGTTGGTCAGCAGATTGCAGCTGGGGGTGGCAGCGACCACGTTTCCCCAGCGATCGGCCACCACGCAGGTTGTGGTGTCTTGCGTCGGCTTGCGCTCGGCGAAGGGAACAGCGGGAGGCCTTGGTTGCAATGCTTCTCCCCGCCAGGGATCGCCCGGACGCCGTTCGAGCGAAGCGATCGCAGGATCGATCAGCATGCGCCGTTTGCGGTTGTATTCCTCAGAGAACAGTTGCTGCAGGGGAACGGCGGTGAAAAGCGGATCGCCATAGAACTCATCCCGGTCGGCATAGCCGAGTTTCATCGCCTCTGTCATGTGGTGAATGGCAGCGGAGGAAAGATGTCCCTGGCTGCGGAGGTCAAAACCTTCGAGCAAGCGCAGGTTCTGGCACAAGACCGGTCCCTGTGTCCAAGTCGCGCATTTGTAGACCGTGTGCCCGCGGTACTCGACCGAAACGGGCTCCTCGATGCGGGTGACATGTTCAGCGAGGTCCCGCTTTCTCAGGAAGGCTCCGGTGGCGATGTACCACTCTTCGAGTTCGTCGGCGATGTCCCCCGTGTAGAAGCGGTCGCGGACCGCCTGGAGCTTGGCCGAGCGCGGCCCCAAGGTCTTCGTCTCGGCCTCCACCAGCCGGCGAATGGTTCGCGCCAGGCGGGGATGCCAGTCGGCCTGGCCGCGATCGAGCAGGTCGAGCATCGGAGCCGCCGCCGCGGCGAAGGAGATCGTGCCGTATTCACGCAGGACAGTGACCACCAGATCGACGGCCCCCGGCGTGGGAGCTGCCTTCATGCTCCCGTTGGCAGGGATGCCATGCTGCAGAAACCAATCGATGGCGGCGGGATCGCGCGGGGCCACTCCCATTCCGCAGAGGACCTGTACTTTTCCAGTCCGGGCGCTGTAGATCAACAGTGGTACTTCCCCACCGATGGCGAAGGAGCCATAGTCCGAGACAGCCAGGGCCAAGAGGGTGGCAGCGGCGGAATCCGCGGCATTTCCTCCCGCCTGGAGAATACCGAGTCCCGCTGCAACCGAATCGGGATGCCCGGCGGCAATCGCCCCTCCCCGGCCCCTGCCGTGAGAGCCGATCGGTTCCGCTCCCTGGACCGATTGGCGGGCCACCCCAAGAGCAAAGAGTGGTACCAGCAGCAGGCCTGTTCTCAAGAACGCGCTGGGGATTGCAGAACATGTTCCCATAGATTTCTCCTCCGAACAGTGTTGAACGCCGAGGTGCAGATTACCGATTCGCCGATCGGGTTGCCTGGTGTATGGAACTGGAAATGAGAAGCCGGAAACCATCCTGCCCCGGTGACTGTCGGAATGGAACGTTAAGAAAGCTTCTACTTGCCCCACGGTCGCCGACTGACGGACTGGGTGTGCTGATGAAACGCAAACAGCCCGAACCAACCAATCGGTCCGGGCTGTGGGATGTGCTCAATACGGCGGCTGGGAGCCTCAGTCGTCTGAGGGGCCCCCAGCCTCCTCATCGTCTCCGGTCCGCTCCATGGCGGGCGGAGAGGTCTTGACCCGGCGGAATACCGCCACGACATCTTCGATAGGAACCACGTACAACAGATTGTCCGGCTCGAAATCGACAGGGATTGCGTTCTTGGGGTGGAACAGCACCTTGTCATATTTCCGAATGGGAAAATCCTCATCTCGGGTGATCTGGGCACTGACCTCGACCACGCGGCCCGTAATGGTCGGGATCTCTGCCTTGTCTGGCAGCACGATGCCCCCCCGAGTCGTCTGCCGTGACTCATCCTTGCGGATCACGATCCGCGGTCCCAATGGCTCCACGAATTCTTTCATTTTGCACCCCCTGTCAGGGAGTTCCTTGAACTGCGACTGTCGACCACCGGAGAGATTCTAGGCCTTGGCCAATTGACTGCCAAATTGTCCCGGAAACTTCCGACATCTTCGGCCTTGCATCCGGCCAACGCTGCCGAATTTGCAGGTCAAGTTACTATCTGTGCAAACTTAATGCCAAAGCCTGTGGGATTCGTGGGAAAATTCACCCGGACCGAACAGTCCTAAGGCGTTCTCTTCACTCTTGGGGTCATCCGGAGGCGCAGGCGTGCCAGCCGCCACCTAAGTGTCGGGACGGCTGATGCGAATTCGGCGTTTGTCGAGATGGGGGGCCGGAGGAGGTGTGTGTTCGGCCTCTGGCTTGAGCGAAGAGGTGGATGTGGGGCGTGAGGCAAGCTCGGGTTCAGGCACTTCGTTTCGGGGGGTGCACTTTTCAATGAGATAGCCAAGAGGTCCGGCGAGCAGGGCGGGCGTAAGCACCAAGTCGGAAATCGAGGCGGCGGCCAGCAGGACCGCCATCAGCCAACCGAAACGGCTGATCAGCACCAAATCGCAGGGGGCCATCACAATGAGTCCACAACTGACGATCAGAGTGGTCTGCCACATCGCCGGTCCACAATGACCCAGAGCCTGGGCGACCGCTTCCGCCCGGTTCTTTCCCTGGCGGATCCCCTGCTGGAACCAAGTGACCAAGTGCAGGGTCCCATCGATGGTAATGCCGAGAGCGATCGAGGCGGTGACTGTGGAACCGAGGTCAATTGGGATCCGCAACCACGAAATGACCCCGAAGACTGAAATGATCGGCAACACGTTGGGAATCATCGCCAGAAAGCCGGCGATGGGGTGTCGCAAAACGAACATCACGACCAAGGCGATGCTGAGGAACGCCCCGGCGAAGCTTGCGATAAAGCTGGTGAGCAATTGCTCTTGCGTGGCGAAGAACAGGGGGACCAGCCCCGTTACCAGGTGACTTGCGTAAGGACGATAGTGCCGCGGGGTGTTGGCCGGGGTGGTGGGCAGTTTCTCTTGGCTCGCCCCCGACGCCGACGCCAGCACCCGAGCGCACAGTGTGTCGAGTTGTGTTTGGAAATCGCCGTAGCTCATGGGAGACAGGGCGGCGACTTGGGCGGTCACCCGCCAGAGTTCGTCGCCTTCGGCGTTCAATTCGCCCGACTCTTCGCAGACCGACAGAAGTTCTTCCGCACCGGGATACCGGCCCGATTTCACCCGGGACTCCACCACCCGAGAGGTGGCGGCATAGCGCTGTTGTTGTCGCTTGCGGGTTGCTCCGCTGTTTTCGGCGGGGGGCTGGTAGTCGGGCAGGAAATCGCTGAGGGAAAGCACGCCGCTGACGTCGGGAAGTTGGCGAATCTGATCTTCAATGTTGCGGATCAACTCGCGCCGCTGCAGAAACTTCAATTCCGCCTGGGCCTCCTTGTCGAATCGCACGATGACATCCACGGGCACCACGCCCCCCAGCCGATCTTCAATGGCGGCATAGTCCTGGAAGGTGCGGGTATTGTCACCAAAGTAACGCACCACCTTGGTTTCTGACTGAAACCACCGCAAGCCATACGAGCAGACCAAGGCGGTCACCAGGCAGGTGGCGTTGACGAGGTGTTGATGGCGGGCAACCCAGGCGGCAAGTCCATGCCAGAACGAACTGTCGAGCTCTTCCTCGTCGGGAACGGGAGCCGGGAACAGCAGCATCAGGGCGGGAAGGCCCACCAGGGTAACCAATAGGGAAATCGCAGTCCCAATCGACGAAAAGATGCCAAACTGGCGAATCGGCAACAGCGAACTGGTACAGAGTGAGGCTTGCCCAATGATCGAGGTGATCCCGGCCCACAGCACCGGGCTATAGGCGGTGCGGATCGAGGTGGCAACCGCCGTCCGGCTGTCGGCCGCTGCAGCGTGCCGCCAGTAGTTCGCGATATGTACCGCCACCGACAGGGTGGTGACCAACAAGAGAGTTGGCATGGTCACCAGCACCATGTTCATCGGAGTGCCTGAGGCGGGAACCAGTGCCAAAGACACGATGGCTGTGTAGACCGAAACTCCCAGTACCACCAGCGCCAGTCGCCAACTGCGCAACATCCAGAGCGCGAACGCGGCCCCCACCAGTCCCGACATCAAGAACAGCGATTTTTCGTGGGGACGGGTCCACGGGGCGGATGGATTCCAGGTGGCCTTCAGCACCTCGGCATTCAGATCATTCCCCGCGACGGGACTTCCCGCGAGATGGAGCGCCTGGGAAGGAATACCCACTTCCACCGAGGCCCGCTTCAGCCAGTCGAGGGCTTGTTCCCGTTCAGCCTGTCCAGCTTCCGAAAGATAGATGGCAATCGCGGCCGGGGTCCCCGGAACCTGAAAGCACGCTTCCACCAGGGGGATGTTAGGAGTTGGCCCCGCAGCCGGTCCAATTACACTCCCCAGAGAGTCGAGGCTCAGCACCAGCTTCGAGAATGCCTCGACCTGATCCGGATGCCAGTGTTGCCCCGGCCAAGAAATCACCAAATCATGCGGTTCCAGGGGGGGCAGCACGCTGGCCAATTCGGTCAGGGAAGATTCCCGCCGCGTGGCTCCGGGGGCGTCCTCGACTTCGAGATCGTCTTCAGAACCAGCCAAGTTTGCGGAATCAGTCGCGGCGACTTCCAAGCCGGATTCGCTGTTTGGAGTTGGCTCGGTTTCGGCGGTCGCCTCTCCGCCCAACGTTGGATCCGGGTCGGCCAGTGGGTCATCCACCGACAGCGGGGTTGCCGGGTCGATCGTGATTTGCAAACCAAGCTGTTCACGGGCGAGCCCGGTCAGTGTGCGGGTCAATCGATCCCGGCGAGTTCGACCTTCTTCGGTCAGTCGAATGCGCACAGGCCCCCGTCCCACGAGGATTCCAGTGATTCGTTCGATTGCCTGCTCGATAGGAATCTTTGTCGAATGGATCTGATGAATCAGATCATAGGGTGTCTTGACGCTCGCAAAGTACGGGGAGGCACCACGACGTCTGCCATGAGAATCGAATGTCCCCCGGATCCGACGCGTCAGTCGATCCAGCCGCGGGTCATCGAGGCGACTGCCATCCCAAGTGACCAAAATGCCATCTTCGGTCGAGAAGTGTCGCTCAGCGAATTCGTACGCCTTCCATTGGGGATCTCCGTGGGGGATCCATTGGTGCACTTCATTTTGCAACTGCATCGACCGCAGGGACCAAGCGGTCCAAGGGACAAAAAGCAGCATCGCAAACAGCGCCCACAAGGCAAAGCTGTTGCCCCAGCGATCTCGTTTTTCGAGGAATTCGGGCATGTGCAGAAAGGCGGTCCTGTCGCGGGTTCGATGGAGCGTCCTGACTCCAGATCCAGGGGGTGACCCAGTCTCTGTCCCGGCGATAACCAGGGTTTCCTACCCCGGTGCAGGGTGTGTCGCCGAAAGGTTCTTATATGACGAACCTGGTTGTCGGGTAAAGACTAACGGTCATGGTGAAGTTACCGCCAAGGGGCTTGGGAGGTGGTGTGTGGTCAATTTGTGAACAGCATGGCGAGATCTTGTTTGCCCCATGACGGGCTGCAGATTGAGTTATTGGGGGCCAGGGGAAATTGCGGTGAGTTTGCAGTCAAAGAGCGATCGTCCCGGAATCAATATCTGTAAAAATGTATGGTATTGGTCAATCTCTCGCTCTCCATCGCCAACTATTCCTTCGCGTCTCGCCGATCAGCCAGAAGGCCCGGGGGGCCTTCCAAGGGTTGACTCGCCAGCCTGACTGGTGACAATCGAGTTCCCGATCCGCCGAACCCAGAGATCCCGCCTCAGGAGCGTGGCATGCATTGTCAGCGTTTTCGTCCCCGAGGCGCAACCCGCCGGGAATGGCTCCAGTGTTCGGCGAATGGATTCGGCGCGGTCGCCTTGGCAGCCCTGTTGGCCGAGAAAACTTTGGCAACCCCGCGGGATTCCCTGGTGCGGAATCCGCTTGCCCCCCGTCAGCCCCCCGGGGTAGCCAAAGCGAGAAATGTCATCTTTCTGTACATGGATGGGGGCCCCTCGCAGGTCGATACGTTTGACCCCAAGCCCCGCCTGGCGAAGGAACACGGCCAGCCGATCAAGATGAAGGTCCCCCCCACCCAATTTGATGATGTGGGGACCGTGCTGAAGTCGCCGTGGAAATTCCACAACCGGGGACAAAGTGGAATTCCGGTGAGCGATCTGTTTCCGCACGTGGGGAGTTGTGCCGATGACCTGGCGGTCGTTCGCTCGATGACCTCCGAGTTTTCGGAACACACCAACGCGAACTACTTTCTGCATTCGGGGTCGGGGATCCAGGGACGCCCCAGCATGGGGGCGTGGGTGACGTATGGGCTGGGGAGCGAATGCGAGAACCTGCCGGGGTTCGTGGTTCTCAACAGTGGCATGATTCCGCCCGGGGGGCTGGACTGCTTCAGCAATGGTTTTCTGCCGGCTTCGTATCAGGGATCACTCTTCGCCGGGGGGGACACTCCAGTGGCCGACATCCGCCGGATCGAATCGACGGCGCGACTGCAGTCCAACAAACTGGCGTTGCTGCGGCGCCTGGATGCGGGGATTGCCGACCGTCTGGGCCGGTCTGACCCCGTCGAATCGGCGATTGGAAATTACGAGCTGGCTGCCCGAATGCAGACTGCTGTTCCCGAGTTGGCCGACCTGTCCGGCGAATCGTCGGCGACACTGAAGTTGTACGGTGTGGGTGACCCGGCCACCGATGTCTACGGTCGGCAATGTCTGATCGCCCGACGGCTGGTCGAGCGGGGAGTCCGGTTCGTCCAGTTGCTGCCGCAGAGTCTGGGGTTCGATCGCTGGGATCAGCACGCCAATTTGTTGGAGGGGCATGCGAAGAACTCCCTCGCGGTCGACCAGCCGATTGCGGGATTGCTGAAGGATCTCAAGTCGCGAGGCCTGCTGGATTCGACCTTGGTGATCTGGGCGGGGGAGTTTGGCCGGACTCCCATGGCACAGGGGGGCAATGGCCGCGACCACAATCCGTTTGGTTTCGCGATCTGGCTGGCGGGAGGGGGGGTGCAGGGGGGGACCGTGCACGGAGCCACAGATGATTATGGCTACTACGCGGTCGAGAACAAGCTGCAGATCCACGATCTGCACGCAACCATGCTGCACTTGCTGGGGATCGACCACACGCGGCTGACCTTCCGTTTTGGCGGACGCGACGTACGGCTGACCGATGTGCATGGACAGGTGATCGAGGAGATTCTTGCCTGACGGAGCCTGGAGGGGGGATACCGGCAACCTCGCCG
Organism: Planctomycetaceae bacterium; assembly: GCA_046318755.1. Classification (GTDB taxonomy): domain Bacteria; phylum Planctomycetota; class Planctomycetia; order Planctomycetales; family Planctomycetaceae; genus UBA10511. Next base: position 13,395 of record JBKCTR010000304.1, on the reverse strand, counting down.
ACCAGCCATCAGAGAGCCCGGGAAACACGGGCAGCGACAGTCAGCCCGCGAGCGTGATTCGCCTCAGAGCTCGAAGCCGGGGCGTTCAGCGACAGAACCACCGCATCGCAAAGCGCTCGTGAAGTCGGCGGGGCCGCAGTGTATATGGATCGTAGACCAGCAGGGCACAGGCACCGTCGGTGCGCGGCAAGAGCCAGGCGTAATCCCATTGGCCCGAGGCGTAGCGAAGCGGCACTGCGGGGCGCACCCGGGCTACGGGGTGTGAGCCCCCCACCAGAATTTTCTCTGTTGTGTAGTAATAACACGAACCAAGTTGAATGAAGACTTCGTGATTCAGCGGGGCCTCGCCGGGGGCGCCGAGGTCGTCGCACAGGCCGCGAACGGCGACCTTGAATTCACATCCCTGCCGCACCGCGTGGGCGACGGCGTCGGTCGATCCGGACAGGACTTCACCCTCGGCCGAGTGCGAGAGCAACTCGCGCCAATCTTCCCGCACAAAATAACGCAGTTTTTCGAAGGCGTAGAAGAAGTTGCTCGACGGCGCGTTGGTGGCGTCGTCAAATCGGTCGAACTCGTGGTATTTGGGCATGTCGTCATGCCGGTGCGCGGGGACCGAACCGCGCGGCCCCAAAGCGGGGGGGCCATCGAGGAAGGGGCGGGCGATCGCCTGACCGCCATCCTCGTTGTACAGGAACAGCGAGAGGCTGGGGCGGGGACCGAAGTGGTCCGGAAGCTCAACCGGCTGCCGGAGTGTGAGGATTCCCGCCACCCACCGTTCATCCAGCAGGTAGGTGGCCCGCATGTCCATCGATTCCTGCACCAGCTCGTGCCGGCCCGAGCCTGGTGCCACGTGCTCGTCATGAAAGAACTCGGAATAGATCCGCAGGTCGGCGCCACCGGCTATGGCGCGTCGCAGCACGGCGGGGTCGCCCGCCACCACGCGTCGCTCGGAATCGAGGCACAGTACGTCGCGCCAGGCCTGGTGATGCGCCCGCTCGCTCATGGCAGTTCCCGAATGCGCAGTCCCTTGAACTCGATGGGCGATCCTTCCGATTCGAGGCAGAGGAAGCCCGACCGGGGGTTGGCATCGGAGCCTCCCGACACCTCCTCGCCATTCACCCACAGCCTCACTTCACCATTGATGGCCCGAATGTAGTAATGGTTCCAGTTGCCGAAGCCCTTGCTCAGATTCTTGCGGGGGAAGCTGCGGCTGCCGTCGGGCGAGAGAGGAGGAAAAGGCTTGAGTTTCGAGGTGCCGACCGGGAAGACATCGCCGTTGGTCGAGAACCAATCGGCCTTCTTGCCCGTCTGCTTCTCAAACGCCTCGGTGTAACCATGATCGAGAATCTGCACCTCGATACCTCCCGGAGGCAGGGCGTTGGGTTTGAGGCCTTCGAGCGCCTTTTCGGACGCCCACACGAACACCCCCGAGTTGCCCGCCGACTTCAGATGACGCCACTGCAGCACCATCTCGAAATTGCCATATTGCTTGACGGTCCGCATGACACCGACCGGGGTTCCCTTGCACTGGATTTCTCCGTTCTTGAAGGTCCAGGTGTCGGGATCGCCATTCACGTTTTTGAAGTCAGCCTCTCCCAAATCCCTCCAGCCGGGTCCCGTTCCATCGATCAGGGCTCTCGGCACGTCGGTGTTGGCGGCGGGTTTGTCCTGTGAAATGGCCTGTGTTGCGAGGAACAGTCCCGTCAACAGGGCAGTTAGCCAAAGCGAACGCGGGGCACGAAGTGACATGTGTGGCGTCTCCAGGATCCTGAGAAGCGATGAGCGGGGGTTGCGTTGGAAAGCGTTTCCCCCAGGCGTGCGGATCATATCGGTGTGCTTCCCGCGATGAAACCACCGGAGTCCACCCTGGCTGCAGACAGCGACTGGAAGCCTGCCGCGCCGAGTCGGGATGTGGGGGGGGCACGTTGGCAAGAAAACACCAGGCCAGAGACAACGCTCTGGCCTGGTGGAAGGAAGCGAATTCGGTCTCCGAAAGACCGCGGTTTATTCTCCGTCGGGTTGCGGCAAGGCATGGTAGCCCTGCGAGGGGATCGAGGTGGATGGCCGACGGGAGGTCGCTCTCGGGGTGCTGGTCTTCCGCACCGGACTCTCGTCGTCAGTGTTTGGAGGAGCTGGCAATTCGGCGACTTGGGATCCTTCGTCCTCTGTTTCCAACCCGGCTGATTCGATGTTCTTGGGCTGGATGATTGTCAACAGGGCGTCCCGATTTTTGTCCCAGGCTGTCGCGTCGTCTTTCTCGAGGGGCAGCAACACCGTCAAAGCGGGTGTGTTCAATTTGGACGCCGCGTAGTTCTCCAGTGAACCAGTCGTCTTGGTGCCGGCGTTCCGCATCACCTCAAACTTTCGCAGACGGGCGACCTGATCGGCCAACTCGACGCAGTTTCCTTCAGAATTCACCCGGCCGACATCACGGCTGTCTTTCACATGAACCAGTAGGGAAGGTTTGAAGTCCGACAGGAGCTTCACGAGAGCGGCCGTCTCCGGCTCGCTTCCCCCCTTCGAACCAGAGCGACGATCGGGAGTCTTGGACCAGTTCGATCCAGGGAAATTGCGGTTCAGATCGACTCCCCGCGAGTTGAGCGAAAAGCGCCCCTCCAGACCATCGGGATTGGCACAACGAACCAGCAGCACTTTGCAGCCGGCCAGCAAATCAGGATGGGAGGCGAGGTGCTGCGCCAGTTGTTCGACGACTCCCACGCTCTGGGGCTCGTCGCCATGCAAGCTGGCGAGGAAGACCACCCGGCGGGGACCGGTGCCGAACAACAGGGTTTCGATCGGACGCTTCTGGGCACTCTGCAGGCGACGGTTCCAAGTCAGCTTCGAACCGGTCGAACGAGTCGCGCCTTCGGTCGGGGAGGGATCACCTCCCAAGGGACCCGTTCCGGCGATCTGGGCGGTTGGCAGCCCCAGCGTAGGTCCCTTGGGGGCCGGCGTGGGAGTGACATTGGGAGCGGGCTTCGAGGGGCGAACCGGAGTCGTGACCGCAGGTGGTTTGGCGGTCTGAGAGGGGATGGACCGGGGGCTGCGCTGTGTGAAACCATTCTCAGCGTCACCCAGCGAAGAGCCCCCTTGGGGCACAGTGGTGGGTGCGCTGAAGCCCCCATCGTAGGGGGTGGGTGAATAGGTCGTTCCCCCGTAGCCCCCCCCCGACGAGAACGTGCGGGGATTGGCACAGCCAATCAAGGCCAGGGGAATGAACAGGGAAGTCAATCGTGCGACCTTCATGGCCGCTCCTCAAACAGGGGGTGAAACAGGAGGTTTCCCAGGGCCGGGAGATGCCTCCACGGCTGTCGACAAGTTTGTCTCTGGAGAGATCGACGGGGTTGCCACAGTTGTGGTCAGGCCTCGTGCCAGGAAAGGCGGTCTCGGTCGGCGTCTTCTTCCTCGATCGCCAGTCGGTATCGCAGGGTGCTGAATTCGTGCTGCAATGCCTCGCTGGAGGAATGGATATGTTCGGCTTCGGTCAGGAACCGCAGATTGTCATTCTGTTCGAGACCATGATCCTCGAGGATGGCGATGAATTCGTCGAGATTCTGGCCGTACATGATCAACAGTTTGTGCTCGTCGAACTGGATTTCCAGCGGGATTGCCGGATTGAGGACAGCGATCCCGGTACAGCCATCGTTCAACAACAAGTCTTCGAACTCGCAGAGCGTGCTCTTGAGGACTGGCAAGTCGATGTGTTCGCGGTAGAGGTCGGAGTGTCCTTTGCTGCGGCGGTCGTGACTGGTTTCGAGCACGACATCGACCTCGTCTCCCAAGGGATCGAGCAGATTCAGGAACAGGTCAAACAGCGTTTCAGCCGAGGCCGAGGCCATGACCACGGGAATTTCCACACCCGTGTCTTTGTCTTTGTAGCAATCGCGGCGGAACCCGCTGCGAGGAACGACCTGCAGATCGATGGCTGGGCGGATGGCGTCGGTCAGCACAAAGCCACCGTAACGGGCAATCCGCATGTGGTCTTCGATCTGCTGCTCCGTGAGGTTTTCGAAGCTGCTGGGAGCCACACGCGACTCGCCGTCGCGAAAGACGTTCTTGATGAGGCGTTTGAAGAGACCCATGAATGGTTCCGGGAATTGCGGTGCCGGTCTGACTGCTTGAAACCTAGCACGTGATTTTTGGTGGTGGCCCGGAACTGAATGAAATCTTGTTTCGACGTGAGGCAATTCCAGGCCGGATTCCAGTCATAATGACTGGACAAACTTTGCCGACGAGAGCGGCGTTCGGGCGCACAACCATCACCCCTGGTGCAATCCTTGCGTCAGGTCTCAGACACCGCGCTGGGGGATGTGGGGGGCCCACTGGCGACTTGGTCACGTCCTGGGCCGATTTGTTCGCGAGGTGCCGCCAAATTGGATTCGGGCCGTATCTGTTTGGTCCGGTCCGGACTGTTTGGTTTCGGCTGGCCGGGTTTGGTACCGCGTCGGGCGGAGCAGACAAGGCAAGTCTTTGGCCTTCTCCCGCTGCCGGTGTGGCTGGCTGGGAGAGTCCAACCGGCTGGTGGGTGGCATCCGATGGGCCCTCCGGAATTGCCCGGTTCCCGCACATTAAACTGACAGCGCTTCCATCATGGATTTTCAGGGCGGGGCCTCGTCCAGCCGGCGCCAGACGATTCCTGGTGGCATCAACTCGGGCAAGGCATGTGCCAAAACAGAGGCGATTTGGGTGGAGAGCCCGAGACGGGTGCTCGAGGCCTGTTCTTGCCCGGGTGAAACTGGATACCGACCATCAAGGCGTGCCGATGGTCGGGACCACGATTCCTCAGCGCCTTGTAGGATTTACAGACACGGTGCAGAATGAGGGATCGTGCGAGAGAAGGAGCTTTCTGTTTGGTCCGAGCAAGAGGGTTGCGATGGCTGTCAGTGTTTTGCGTGGAATCGCGGGCTTCCGGAAAGGATTTCTTCGACTCGGATTGCTGCTCAGTGCGGCCATCTTCGCGAGTGGACTGGGCGAGACAGTGGTCCTGGCGCAGTCGGCAAACGAGACAATCGAAGCAACAGACGAATGGCAGTCGTTGTATTTGGGCCAAACACGAGTGGGGTATCTGCGTTCGGCCAGCGCTCCCGAGACGGTGGACGGTCGTGTAGTCATCCGCTCGCGCAGCGAGACTGCCCTGACCATTGCCCGGTTTGGACAGAAGGTCAAACTGAGGATCGTGATGGAGTCGCTGGAAACCCCGGCGGGAGAATGGCTGTCGTTTGTGTCGACGATGGAGAATCCACCGAGTCTTTCGACACGTACGGAAGGACGCGTCGAGGGAAATGAACTGGTGTTGACCAGTGTCGTTGGAGGGAAAACCACGACCCGGCGACAGGCTTGGGATCGGGAACTCAAATCTCCCGCCTGGCAGGATCGGCTGTTGCGCGACAAGGTGTTGGAACCTGGGGCCGAATTGAAACTGCAGTCATTCGAGCCTCAATTCGCCCGGGCGATGACAGTCACCCTCAAGGGGCTGCCCGCTGAAGAAGTGACCATGCCCGATGGCTCGCGCCGTAAGTTGGGGAAAATCGCCGTGACTCAAAGTCTCGATCCGAAGACGGTGCAGTACTCCTACTTTGATGAACAGCGCAAGACAATCAAGACACAGACGAGCATGTTGGGGACCGAGATGATCACCTGGGCGGTCTCCCGAGAAGAGGCATTGAAAGAGCTTTCGGGGGAGGATGTCGACCTCGCCATCGCCACGCTGATCAAGACCTCAAAGATCGAGAATTCACTGGAGACACGGCGGGTGCGGTATCGGGTGCATGTCCCCGATGAAGATCCCGCGGACCTGCTGGCCCAGGGACCCACGCAAAAGATTCGACGAATTGATCCGCATACGGTCGAGCTGGAAGTTGTCTCGTTGAAGCCGGATGCGAAACTCGATGGCGAACCCGCTCAGGAGGCGGACCGGCGGTTTTCTCAACCGAACCGCTTTCTGCAGAGCGATGACCGGCGGGTGGTCGAATTGGCAAGGAAAGCAGTGGGGACGGCACAGTCTCCGGTCGACCAGTCGGTTGCTCTGGAACAATGGGTGCGTGACAACGTCAAAGACAAGAATTTCTCCACACTGATGGCTTCGGCCGCCGAAGTGGCCGAGAAATTGTCGGGAGACTGCACCGAACACGCCTGTTTGTTGGCAGCCATGCTGCGGAGTCGTGGCGTGCCTTCGCGGGTGGTGGTGGGGCTGATGTACGTTCCCCGTGATTCCGCGTTTGGCGGCCACATGTGGACCGAGGCATTCCTCAACGGCGTCTGGGTTCCGTTGGACGGGGTCTTGGGCAAGGGGCGGGTGGGAGCCGACCACATCAAGTTTCTCGACGCGGGTTTGGATGACGAAGCGGGGGATGGTTTCGCAGCGTTCGTCCCCGTCGTCTCGGCACTGGGCAAGATGCGAATTGAAGTGCTGGAAGTCGAGCACTAGGCGTGGGACACACGTCACCCCTCGAAGCCAGCCCTCAGTTGTTGCGCGGCCTGCTCAGGCTCCAGTGGATTGATGAACCAACCGCTGCCTATTTCAAAACCGGCCAGTCCGGTGAGCCTCGGTAGGATTTCGATTCGCCAGTGAAACGCTGGAGAGGGATCCTTGCTGAGAGGGGCAGTCTGGAGAACGAGGTTGTAATTCACCCGGGGAACCAGCCGCTGCAGTTGGCTGAGCAACCGGGCCAGGTGGTCTGCCAATTCGGCCAAGACCGCCGCCGGGGCATGTTCAAAATGACTGCCATGACTTCGCGGAAGCAGCCACGTTTCATAGAGGAACCGACTTGCTTCCGGACAAAACACGGCGATTTGGGGGGAGACCGACACCAGTCGGTCTTTCCCGACCAAATCCCGCTCCAGCTGATCGCACCGTGGGCAACGGCCGTGTGTGGTCTGCCAGATCTCGGCCTCCTGCCACTCGTCGGCCACGAGAGTGGGGACTCTCGGCATCACGAGGATCTGCGAGTGCGGGTGCTGCAGTGACGCTCCAGCCGCCGGGCCGTGGTTCTTGAAGATTAGCGCGTGTTGCCACCGGTGGTTTTCTCGGAAAGACAACAATCGTTGCTGATAGACCTCCAGAAGCATCCGCCAGGTCTCCGCCGGATGAGTGGCGGAGAGGGCCAGATGCAGGGGGCTTTCAACGACCACTTCATGGACCCCGACGGCCGCCTGGATGGTTTCCGGCCCAGAGTTGTTTGAGAGAGGAGGGGCGTCAGGTTGGAGCGCTGGGAAACGGTTGTGCACCACGCGGATCTGCCAGCCCGGGGTGTCGGAAGCGGTGCCGATGGCGCGGCGGGCGTAGGTCTCGGGGCCTGAGAGTTGTTCGTGCCCCTCGCAAAACGGGCAGAGGGGGGGCTGCGGGGAGTGGCCAGCCGCAGTTTGGAAATCATCCGGGCGCGAGAACCGACCTGGGGCGAAGATTACCCAGCGATTGAGCAGGCCATCGCGCCGCATCTCTGGCATGGTGGATTCGGGACGGGGGGTAGGGAGACGGCCCGCTGAGTCGAGCACGGGGACGCGAACGCACGGCGAATCGTCACGGAGGAGAGTCTTGGGCAGGCATGTCCACTTGCTGGCGATGGCGCTGGGCCCGTTCAGAATCCCCGTTGGCCGAGAAATAGTCTGCGAGGGCTTCGTGGGCTGGAAGGTGGTTGGGTTCAAACCGGAGAATGGTCTCCAGCCAGGCAACCCCTTCGGCATCTCCTTCCGCCAGCAGAGTGCGACCGATTTCCAGGCGGATCTCGAGATCTTGGGGGGACTTCACAAGTTGCTCGGAGAGTTCGAAAATCCGCGCCTGGGCCCGGGTCGAGCGTTCGACCGATTCGCGTTCGGTCCGGGACTCCTCGAGCCTTCCCGCCTGGGCCAACGCCTGGGCATATGCGTAGCGCACATCATTTCGTTGTGGGTCAAGTTCGCGGGCCTGAGTCAGGCGTTCGAGACCACGCTCTGTCTGTCCCTCCCAAAGGTCGATGCGACCCAGTCCGAACAGCAGGTCGGCACTGGCCGGTTCCACCGAGGCCAGGCGGTCGAGCAGCGTTTGGGCCTCGGCAATCCGCCCGGTACGGATCAGGCAGTCGGCCCAGGCCAGTTGCAGGCGGTTGTCGGCAGGATTGCGATGGGCCACTTCGGCCAGCAGTTCCGCCGCCTCTTCCATGCGGTTTTGCTCGGTCAGCACCTGTGCCAGCATCTGAGGAAGGCCCCGCCAAGTGGGACGCAGCGCCAGGGCCTGCCGCAACTCCCGCTCTGCCTCCCGCACAGTGTGCCAGCTTTGACGAATACGGGCCCGCATAATGTGGGGTTCCGGGTCGCTAGGAAAGTCCTTCTCCCACGCTTCGAGGTAACGAAATGCAGGTCCAAATTCATAGTTGTGGACATAACCAGCCACGATCGCGGCGCAGACCTCATTGAGATCGGTGGCATCCCGGCGCAGAAGGCGGGGTAAGTGGGGTTCGACCTGTTCCATGTTGCCCGACTGGGCTTGCAACAGCAATTGCTCGCGCGCGATTCGCTCGGGACTCATTCCCAATTCCTGTGATTGTCGCAGGTGATCGAGGAATGGTTGCAGTCGCCCCAGCCGACGGGCGGTTCTGGCGAGTAACAGGTGAATCTCGGCGGACTGCGGCGTGGCCTGGAGTGCCCGCTCGAGGGCACTGCACGCCCGCTCGGGGTCGCCGTCAAGAGTCGCCTCGTGGGCCGACCGCTGAAACCAGAGCGATTGCAGGGGACGAAATGACCACAGGGCCATTCCCGGAATGACCAGTAAAAGCCAGATCCAGCGACGTTTGGTTCCGGTTTTTGTCATTTGAGGAACAGGCACGTGGAATGCAAGTCTGGGTCGATCGAGAAAAAAGGCCGACACTGCCAAAAGACAGGGTCGGCCTGATTCGCCGAAGTCGCACGCAACGTCACGGAGATGACTACAGGTCGAGGGGAATCTCGAACGGACCGGAATCAGTGATGGTGACGAACTTGTCGGTGGTTTCGGGTTTGGCGTAAATCACCGGCAATTCATTGTTGGCGGCGTCATCCGTTTTCTGCTGTCCCATGTTGATCATTTTCTTCATGTATTCGTCGCCACCGCCGCCGGCACCCGGCCCCGACGATCCCGGAGGACCGCCCATGGTGAGTGCCCCTGAGGAGGCCGTAGTGGTCGACTGCTGGGCCCGCTTCGCGATGGTGATGACATAATCGCCAGCCATGACCCCGTCCCCGGAGATGTTCGTCCCCAAGTCGAAGGTACCATCGTCACGAGTCACTCCCTGGGCAGCCTTGTAGGTTGCTTTTTCGCGGTCCTTGGGATGCAGGATGACGACCGCTCCCCCAACTGGGGTTCCCTTGAGAGTAACTTTCCCACGGACCTTATACAGCTTGACGGAGGATCCGCCACCGCATCCCGCCGTGCAGCACAGCAGGGCAATGGCCAGGCAGAACACACTGGCAGTGAACTTCATGGTGATCAGTCTGTCGTTATGAAAACTGGGGAAAAAGGGTTGGGAAACGGAACTGCCCGCGCCACAGGGTGGCACAGGCAGTTCACGTATCACGGATTCAGCCAGAGTGGCACGGGGGCCACTCCGGAGCTCGCCCAAGTCGACTAGAACTCGCCGATCGTGCGGCCATCACGACGGCCGCCGAGGCGCTGATAGGTTTCCCAGTTGATGTTTTCGCTGAGGAACTTCACTGTGCCGTCCGCCAGCAGGAAGTGGGCACCGCCCGTGTGACGGGACTTGAAGGCCTGAGAGAGGCCCCAGTCACGAATGTCGCGGCAGGGCTTCGAACCGTCTTCGCTGGCGTTGGGATTGGTGGGAATGCCGCAGGTGTCGTAGTTGATGGGGCCGACCGTACCAGTCCACGTGGCATTGAATCCAGCCCAGCCACCACCGTAGTAATAGTGGTCGCCACACTTCGGGCGAATTTCGCCCATCATAATGGTGTTGCTGGTGCCATCGGTGACGTCGGAAATCCGAGCGCCCCAGCCCCAGCGGGCGAACATGCCATTGACGTACTGACCGGTCACACCGCCGCCATTCGAATGGACGCCGCCGTGACCATTGGGACCGTCCCCGTAGATATTGCCCACGTAGGGTGTCGAACCGCAGTACAGGTTCGGCATGTTCTGGTTGCCCATCGAGGGAGCGTAGTTGTGCAGGCCGTCACCCCAGGGGGTGGCACCACCGTGGTCATCGCTGGGGCACTGCAGAGTGGGGATCACCAGAGAGCGCAGTGAACGCCCACCGACATCCTGAACCTCAACCACAGTGGTGGTTGAGCCATCAAACCGCAGCCGATTGTAAACCGGGGCGTTGTCGATGTAGGGAAGCAGATGGACGAACAGGCTGCCCTTGGATTGGGCTGGCCCGGGATTCCACAGCCCATCGGTCGAACCCGTGTTGGTGGCCCAGCCCTGCGAGAAGGCGAAGCGACCGTAGGTGTCGTGATAGTTGTGTTGGGCCAATCCCAGTTGGTGCAGATTGTTCTTGCACTGTGTGCGGCGAGCCGCCTCACGGGCCTGCTGAACAGCAGGCAGCAAGAGGGCCACCAGAATGCCGATGATCGCAATGACCACCAGCAACTCGATCAGGGTGAAACCCTTCTTCGAGCGCGCAACGACTTTTGACATGTAAGACCTCCCGGAGGAACAACGGAGAAACGGAGGAACGGGATCGCGAGCGCGACGCCGGTTGAGTTATACGATGAAGAATGTTCAGGGGTCAATCGGTGGATATCAATTCCTGGAAAAAGATCGCCATTTCCCCGGATTCGTTGGAGGGCTCTTTGTTTCCTCGCTCCCCCCCGGGAATCTCCAACCCCCCTTGCACCCCTGACTCGGCGGGCCGAGGCGCGGCTTGAGCGCCGCTGGGGAGGATGTCTCGAGGTCACGACATGCCTGGTGGCCGATATGGTGTACGCATTGCCCCTTGGATGGGTTTCTCCCCGAACCGGCTTGCTCCCCTCCTTACTCTTTGGGAAATTGTCAGTCCCGCGAGTTGCCTGGTGGAGACGGTCACCTGCTCGAAGTGCTCGTCAGCGCAGCTTGAAAGCCCACGGATCTCGTGTTCGAAAAAGGATGACTTTGTGAACGTTTTGGTGGCGATTGACGATTCTGCCGCGGCCCGGAAATCGGTGTCGTTCGCGGCCCGCTTGGTCTCCGGTGCGAAGCCGGGGAATGACCGCATTACCTTGTTGCATGTGGTCGAATGCCTGCCCGACTACATCACCCGCCGATCGAGCTCGGGTGGCTCCTACGAAGCAGTCGCCCGGGAATGGGCCGATGCAAACCGCAAGGGGGGCGAGAACCTGCTGGCCAGTTACCGCGATGAACTGGTGGCGGCTGGAATACCGGCCGAGCGAATCCAAACCAAGTGTCTGCAAAAGGATTCTCTGCCGGAGGCGGCCCGCGTGGTGGCCGCCATGGCCATCATCCAAGAGATGAAGCAGGGGAATTACGACACTGTTGTCATTGGCCGCCGGGGAACCTCCGCGCGGGTCGAATCGTTCCTCGGAGGAGTGGCCGAGAAAGTCGCCCGCGAGGCCCATGGTCGAACTTTGTGCATCGTCGATGATTGATCGCCACTGACTGACTGGAACTGTCTCTTCGCGAGCGGTGCCGCCTCAGCTCCCGGCAATCCGGATTCCCTCCCCGTTGGTCCTGTTTTCCGAGGCGCAGCGATGAATGGCATGTTCTGTCGGGGCCCCCAGCGACGGCGGGAATTCCTCCGCGCGGGGGTGTTGGCCCTCGGTGGCCTGTCTCTCGAAGAGGTGTTGTGTCGTCGCGCGGCGGCTCAAACCGTCCGCGAGACATCGGTCATTCTCTTCTGGATGTGGGGTGGGCCGAGCCAGTTGGAAACGTACGATCTCAAGCCCCAGGCTCCCGTGGAGTACCGTGGACCTCTGCGGCCCATCGCCACCAATGTCCCTGGGATCGAGATCTGCGAGTATTTTCCTCTGCAGGCGTCGATGGCCGATCGGTTTTCGATTGTGCGGTCGTTGCATCATGAGATGGCGGCCCACAACGACGGAAGCATCGAAGTGCTGACGGGAAAGACCCCCCGCGTTCCCGATCCCACTTCACAGGCTCGGTCAGAGCATCCCGAGATTGGAATGATCGCCAGCCATGTGCGAGGACCGCATCCCGAAGGATTGCCGCGCTATGTCGGGGTTCAGCGGCAGCCGTTCATGACCCAGCCGGCCTACCTGGGAGTGGCCCATAAGGCATTTGAAACCGGGGATCCTTCGGCACCCGATTACGCCCCCAAGAACCTCACGCTTGCCTCAGGGCTCGACAACGGCCGACTAGAGGTTCGGCGGGAATTGGCCGGGCAATTCGACCGGTTCCGCCGTGATTTGGACCTGCGGGGCAGCCTGTTGGGGACGGAAACTTTCCGCTCTGCAGCGTTTCAGATGTTGACCAGCCAGAAGGTGGCCCGAGCGTTTGATCTGTCGACCGAGGATCCGCGCTTGAAGGACAGGTACGGTCGGCATCGCTGGGGCCAAAGTTGTTTGCTGGCTCGCCGACTGGCCGAGGCAGGTGTGGCTGTGATCAACATCGATGCCACAGCCCCCAACGACACCACCAAACACTTCAGCTGGGACGACCATGCCGGTGCGTTCCACCTTGATTACGCCCAGCGGGAACGGCTGCCGCAGATGGATCAGGCGCTCTCGGCGTTGCTGCTCGACATGGCAGACCGTGGCCTGGACCGGGATGTGCTGGTGATCGCCTGTGGCGAATTTGGCCGAACTCCCCGGGTCACCTATGCCCCGACTAATTTCTCCAACCAGCCGGGGGTCGGGCGGGATCATTGGCCCCAGGCTTTTTCGGCTCTGGTGGCGGGTGGAGGTCTGCGGATGGGGCAAGTCGTAGGGGCGACCACGGCCCGATCGGAATATCCCATTGCCGACCCTGTCACTCCGCAGGATCTGCTGGCGACGGTGTACCGGCATCTGGGAATCGATCCGCACCAGAACATCCTCGATTTTTCAGGGCGTCCCATTCCAATTCTGTCGGACGGGCGTCCCATTTCCGCCCTGATTTGAATTGCGTCATGCCTGATGCTCGGGCCGGCACAAGGGCATCAGTGCGCCGTGACATAACTTCGTCCCGACAACGCCGAGGCCAACTTCGGTAACGGCTCGCCGGGGATAGGCCTGTCGACAGCGGTCCGCAGGAGCCAGGCTCGACTTAGCGGGCCTCGGAAAATGGGCGGGGGAGCAGGCGAAAGTCCTGCTCCCCGGGGTGAAAACGCGTTGGAAAGCCAGTCAATGAACAGCGTCATGACCTGCCGGGCCCGGACACAGAGATGGTGACACCAGATCCCGGCTGGTCACGCTTCGACGTTCAGTTACGTAGCTGGAAGCTGGTCCAGCGCAGTCCCTTTTCGTCCGACTCCATGTAGCTTCCCGAGGGGGCGG
>JBKCTR010000303.1:0-8107 GCA_046318755.1 Planctomycetaceae bacterium | reverse complement strand
GAACTGCTGGCGCGGGTGGAGATTGGCCGGCGGCTGCAGGCCAAGCTCGATGTCGCCGACGTGGTGCAGGAGACGTTTCTCGAGGCGCATCGCAACTTCGGGAACTTCCGCGGCGAGACCGAGGCGGAGTTCGCCGGTTGGCTGCGCAGCATTCTCTCGGCCCGGGTGTCGAACCTGGTCCGGCACTACGTGACGACCCAGGGGCGCGACCTGCGGCGGGAGCAGCCCATGGAGGTGAATGTCGACCAGTCGTCGGTGTTGCTCGATCGGGGGTTGTGGGCGCAGCAGAGTTCCCCCAGTCAGGCGGCGCAGCGGCGGGAGCGGGGCGTCTTGTTGGCCGAGGCGCTCGACCGGCTGCCGAGGGATTATCGGGAGGTGGTCATTCTGCGGCACTTGGAGGAATTGACGTTTCCCCAGGTGGCCGAGCGGATGGGGCGGACGGTGGACAGTGTGCAGAAGCTGTGGGTGCGGGCGTTGGCGAATCTGCGTCGGATGATGGAGGAAACCCATGAGCCGGGCTGAAGACAGTCGCACGTCGCTGGATCCCGCCAGCGAGATTCAGCAGTTTGGAGAGCCGCTGGATGATCCGCGGGTGCTGGAGGTGGTGCAGGAGTACCTGGCCGAGCTGGAGCGGGGCCGGGCCCCCTCGCGGGAGAAGTACCTGGCGCGGTATCCCGAGTTGGCACAGGAAGTGCGCGACTGCCTGGACGGGCTGGAGCTGGTGCGGGGGGGGCTGTCGCACTCGGTGGGGAAATCGATCTCGGGGAGTCTGGCGAGTCCGCGGGCGAATGAGCGCCCCCCCAAGTCGCTGGGCGATTTTCTGATTGTCCGCGAGATTGCGCGGGGTGGCATGGGGGTGGTGTACGAGGCGGTGCAGCAGTCGCTGGGACGGCGGGTGGCGCTCAAGGTGCTCCCCTTCGCCGCAACGTTCGATTCGCGGCAGTTGCAGCGGTTCAAGAACGAGGCCCAGGCGGCGGCGTTGCTGCATCACACCAACATCGTGCCGATCTATGCCGTCGGCTGCGACCGCGGCGTGCACTTCTACGCGATGCAGTTGATCGAGGGGCAGTCGCTGGCGGCGGTGATTCGCCAGATGCGCGAGCAGGCGGGGCTGGTGAAGGAGAAGGCCCCGAGTCCCGCGTCGGATCAACTGCTGGGAGAGCATCCGCGGCAGACCGAATCGCAGATCTCGACCAACCTGTTCCGGGGAAAGGACATCGAGGCCCCGCGGCCCCCCGTCACCGAGAGCACGCAGACCCAGCAGAAACTGCCGACGCAGTCGATGACGGGTCAGTCAATGACGGGGACAGTGACGCCGCAACATCGGTCGAGTTTTTTCCGCAAGGTGGCGCGGCTGATGGTGCAGGCGGCCGAGGCGCTCGAGCATGCCCAGCAACTGGGGGTGGTGCACCGCGACTTCAAGCCCGGCAACCTGATGATCAACGCCGCCGGGGAATTGTGGGTGACCGACTTCGGGCTGGCGATGTTCCAGACCGAAACCGGTCTGACCCGGTCGGGGGATCTGTTGGGGACGTTCCGTTACATGAGCCCCGAGCAGGCCTCGGGGAAGCGGGCGGTGCTCGATCACCGGACCGACGTCTACTCGCTGGGGGCGACGTTCTACGAGTTGCTGGCGCTCGAACCGGTATTCGCCGGCGAGACCCGGGCCGAGCTGCTGTACCAGATTCTGCATGAAGAGCCCCGCCCGCTGCGGAACTGGAACAAGGCGATTCCAGTCGAGCTCGAGATCATTCTGCTGAAGGCGCTCGCCAAGAATCCCGAAGAGCGGTACTCCACCGCGGGCGAGATGGCGGCCGACGTGCGGCGGTTTCTCGATCATGAACCGATTCTCGCCCGCCCCCCCTCGACGTGGGAACGGCTGAAGAAGTGGTCACGCCGTCATCCCGGGGCGGTCTCGACCGGCGCGGTGTTGCTGGGGGTAATCTTCCTGGGTTCGCTCTTCTCGACGGCCATGGTGGCGAACGCCCAGCGGACCACCGCCGCGGCGCTGGAACGCGAGCGGCTGCGGGCCAACGAGGCCGAGGCGCAGTTCGCCCAGGCGCGGGCCGCCGTCGACGTGCTGATTGAGGTGAGCGAAGAGGAACTGGTCGACAAGCCCGCCATGGAGGCGACCCGCAAACGGCTGCTGCGGACCGCGCTCGAGTACTATCAGGACTTCATCGACCAACGGCGGGGCGATCAGGCGTCGCAGCAGGACCTGGGGGCTGTGCAGGACCGCGTGCGGGGCATTCTCAACGATCTCACCACGCTGCAGCGCGACATGCTGATCACGCTGCTGGCCCAGCCGGCGGTCTGTGAAGATCTGAATCTCACCCCCGGCCAGGAGCAGCGGCTGTCGGAACTGTTGCCCAAATGGTTCGGCGAGAAGATGAAGGCGTTTGAAGAAATGCGAGGCACCGGAGAGAGAGATCGCCGCCGGCGATTCGTCGAACTGGCGGCCGAGCATGACCGCGTGCTGACGGCGCTGCTGCAACCCGAGCAGCGCGAGCGGCTGACCCAGCTTGGCATTCAAGTGGCCGGGATCTACGCGTTCCGCGAACCCGATATTGTGCAGACTCTCGGCCTGACGTCGGAACAGCGGGCCCAGTTGCGCGAAATCGAATCGAATGTGAAGATCAACAGCTTCGGCCGCCGCTCGTTGGCCGGGGGCTGGGAAGAACGCCGTCGGCAGCAGGAGCAAATCAGCCGCGAGGCGGTGGCCACGGCTCTCGAACTGCTGCATCCCGAGCAGCGCCAGCGTTGGGACCAATTGGTGGGGCCCCCGTGCGAAGGGTTGGGGGCCGGTTCCCGCAATCCGACGAAGGGAGCCAATCCCGAGAAATCGCCCGACACATGAGAGTCCGTCCTGCGGCGCTGGTCTTGGGAGGGGGACTGTTTTTGGTGTTGCTGATGGCGTGGCTCTGTTGGGAGGGCCGTGCGGTGGACCCCGCGCGCCTTTCGGCAGTGTGCCAACACGCGTTTGCAACCGATGACTACCTCATCGAGATCACTGGCGGCGACAACCGTTGGCAGGTGTTGTATCCGGGGTCGCGCCACACCGTCGATTCCCTGGGGGCCGAGATGGCCCGCCTCGAGTTGCATGTTCCCACCGGTCGGCAAGTGGTGCTGCGGCTGCACAGCACCGATTACATCTACACCCTCGAACTGCCCGACTGGGAACTCAAGGAAATCGCCGTCCCGAAGCTGCAGTTCGACCTGCGGTTCGAGACCACCGCTGCAGGCCGGTTTGAACTGGTGGGAGATCACCTGTGCGGCGGCGTGGTGGAAACACTGCAGGGCGCTCTGGTGGTCGAACCGGCCCCCCAATTGTGCCGGTGGTTGACTGAAACCTGTGCGCTGGCAGGCGGCCTACCCGGACCTGACTTGTGACCAAGTTGTCTTTTCCCCAGACCGGGACGCGCCGCTCCCGCGTCTTGGCCGCGGTCTCTGGTGCCAGAGACCGGACACTCTCTTTTCAATGGTCTGTCTCCCCGATGCTGACGGATGTCATGATGGTGCCCGTCTCGCGCTCGCCCGTTCGCTCCCGGTGGGCCCTCGGCGCGCTCTGGGGGCTCTGGCTGACCGGCTGGTTGTCGGTCTGTGTTCGCGAACCCGCTCCCCAGCCGGGCTCGAATTCGAGCGGCCAGCCGTCCAGCGCGCCAAAATCGGCCGAGCGGCGCGACGCGGCCCCCAAGCCCACTCCCCCGGGGGCCCCCAAGATTCTGTTCAGCCTCCCCGATTTCGAACTGGTGGACCAACAGGGGCAGACGTTTGGAACCGCGCAACTGCGCGGCCGTGTCTGGATTGCCAACTTCTTCTTCACCCGCTGTCAGACCACCTGCCCGATCCAGACGGCGAAACTTGCGCAGTTCCAGCGGCAGGCGAAGAATTGGCCCGACTGGAATCGCGTGCGGCTGGTCAGTTTCTCGGTCGATCCGCAGCATGACACGCCCGAGATGCTGGCTGAGTATGCCCGCGGCTACCAGGCCGACGCGGCGCAGTGGAAGTTCCTCACCGGGCCTCGCGAGGCGCTCTGGAAACTCAGCCGCGATGGCTTCAAACTCCCCGTCGCCGACGATCCCGAGGGGCAGGACCTCATCACCCACAGCCCGCGGTTCATTCTGGTGGATGCCGACGGTCAGGTGCGCGGCTTGTACGACAGCCAGAAAGATCGGGAGATCCGCCAGATGACCATCGATCTGCGCTACCTGCTCGAAGCCGCCCCCGATCCCGAGACCAAGGTCACCCACGTCGCCCTCCCGCGTGAAATGCTGTTTGCCCCCTGGCTGGAGGAACGGCGGGATGCCCAGTTGGCGGGGGTCGCGAGTTTGGCTGCACGCCACGACTTCACCTTTCGAGACACCCGGGCCGAGTCGGGCATCACCCACCGGCACCAGGTGGTGGGGGATGCCGGTCGCAACTGGCGGATGAATCACTACGACCATGGCAATGGTGTGGCGACCGCGGATGTGGATGGAGACGGGTTGCCCGACCTGCTCTTCCTGAGCCAGGTGGGGGGCTGCGAACTGTGGCGCAACCGGGGAGAGGGGCGGTTCGAGAACATCACCGAGACCGCGGGGCTGGCGTTTCCACACCGCGTGTTGGTGAGCGCCTCGTTCGCCGACACCGACAACGACGGCGATCCCGACCTGTTCCTCACCACCACCCGCGAGGGGAACCTGTTCTTCGTCAATGAGGGCGCGGGGCGCTACCGCGACGCGACCGCCGCCGCGGGGCTCGGCTACGTCGGGCACTCGTCGACGGGGGAATTCTTCGATTACGACCGGGACGGGCAGCTCGATCTGTTCGTCACCAATGTGGGCCGGTTCACCTCGGAGGAAGTCGCCTACAGCGGCTCGGCTGGAACCGAGACGGGGCGGTATTACGTGGGAGAGACCGACGCCTTCGTCGGGCATCTGCATCCCGACCGGGCCGAGAAGAGCCTGCTGTATCACAACGAGGGCAACAACGTCTTCCGTGAAGTGACCGAGGAGACCGGCCTGGTCGAACTGGGCTGGAATGGAGACGCCACTCCCTTCGATGGCGACGGTGATGGATGGCCCGATCTGTATGTGTTGAACATGCAGGGCCCCGACCAGTACTGGCGCAACGAAGACGGGCAGCGGTTTGTACGCCAGACCCGCGAGACCTTTGGACGCGTTCCCTGGGGCGGGAGGGGGGTCAAGGCGTTCGACGCCAACCAGGATGGAGGGTTCGACCTGTTGATCACCAACATGCATGTCGACATGTGGACCAAGTTCGAAACCCCCGCGCAGGAACGGCAGAAGATCCGGCCGGAATTGATGCCCGCCTCGTACCTGAGGCAAGACAATCCGCAAGAGAGCATTTTGGGAAATGCCCTGTTTTTACGGACCGCCGAAGGGGGCTATCGGGAAGTGTCTGAGGAACGGGGGGCCGAGATGTACTGGCCCTGGGGACTGAGCGTGGGGGATCTGAATGCCGATGGATGGCCCGATGTCTTCATTACGGCCAGCATGAATCTGCAGTACCGGTATCATCCCAACACGGTGCTGCTCAACGAGGGGGGCCAGCGCTTCCAGGCGGCCGAATATGTGCTGCAGGTCGAACCCCGGGCCCATCTACAACTGGCGACCCCCTGGTTCGAGCTCGACTGCGACGGAGGCGACCGCCGCCACGCCGTGTGTGAAGGTCGCACGGGACAGGTGACGGTCTGGGGGGCGCTGGGTTCCCGCGGCTCGCTGTTGCTCGATCTCGACCAGGATGGCGATCTCGACATTGTCACGGGAGACTTCAACAGCCCCCCGCAGATTCTCACCAGCAACCTGGCACAGTCGAGCACCGGAGTGCGCTGGCTTGAAGTGGTCCTGCGGGGGACCCGTTCGAATCGGGACGGCCTGGGGGCCCGGGTCAGCGTTGTGGCCGGGGGGCAGACCCAACACCAGATTCACGATGGTCAGTCGGGCTACCTCACGCAGAGCTCTGGCCCGCTGTACTTTGGACTGGGAGACGCCAGGGCGGTCGAGCGGCTTGAGATTGTCTGGCCCTCGGGGGCCCGGCAGACGATGACCGGTCCCCTGGAGACCAACCGCCGCCAGGTGATCGAAGAACCGGCGGACGACGGTTCCGCGGGGACGCCGGGCACCACGCCCTGAGCGACGACTGCGTCCACCGGGCACTGGAGGAAACCCGGGGCGGCAGGAAACCCGAGCCGCACAGGGGCGCGAAACTGCGTGGATACCCCATCTTGACGCCTGGCGGCGGTTTCCCGTAGCCTTCGCCCCCCCGGAAGACAGGACCTTCCGGAACTTGTCTCGCAAAGGATGGCCTGATGCACCTGTTTTTGTCGGTGGGTGAGCCGAGTGGCGATCTGCACGCCGCCAAGCTGGTGACCGAACTGCAATCTCGCGTTCCGGGATTCCGCAGCAGCGGTCTGGGTGGCCCGCAAATGGAACAGGCGGGGTGCCGGGTCCACTTCCGCCTGACCGACCTGGCGGTGATGGGGCTGTTCGCCGTCCTGCCGATGCTGGGCCGGTTCCTGGGGGTGCTGCGGCAGGTGGGGCGCTGGCTGGATGAAGACCGGCCGGATGCGGTGCTGCTGGTGGACTTTCCGGGGTTCAACTGGTGGGTCGCCCGGGCGGCGCGGCGGCGGGGCATTCCGGTGATCTACATGATGCCGCCGCAAATCTGGGCCTGGGGAGGCTGGCGCATTCACAAGATGCGCCGGCTGGTGCAGTTGGCCCTCTGCCCGCTGGAATTTGAGCAGGAGTGGTACACCGCCCGGCAGGTGAAAGCCCGGCTGATTGGTCATCCGTTCTTCGACGAGGTGGCCCAGCGGAAACTCGACGAGGAATTCCTCACCGAACAGAGGGCCGTTGGGGCGGGTCGGCCGGTGGTCGCCATTCTGCCCGGCTCGCGCACACAGGAAGTGCGGGCGAATTTCCCCGTGCAACTGGAAGTAATGGAACGGCTGCACCGGCAATTCCCCGACGCGCGGTTCCTGATCGCCAGTTACAAAGACCGGCAGCGGGAATTGTGCGAAGGAATTCTCGCCGAGCGGAACACGAATCTGCCGCTGGAATTTCACGTGGGCAAAGTCGGCGAGATCCTGCAGTTGGGTCAGGTTTGCCTGATGGTCTCGGGCTCGGTCAGCCTCGAGGTGCTGGCCCGCCAGGTGCCGGCCGTGGTTCTGTATCGGGTCGGTTGGGTGAATTGGATTATCGGGCGCATGTTGATCCGCTGCCCGTTCATCTCACTGCCCAATCTCATCGCCAAGCGGAAGATCTTTCCCGAATACGTGCTGCGGACGATCGATCCCCGGGTGGTCGACCAGATGACGGCCGATCTCGCCGGTTGGCTGTCGGACAGCGGCGCTCGGGCCCGGCAGCAGTCTGAGATTGCCTCGTTGGCCGCCTCGCTGGCGTCCCCCGGCGCCACCCAGCGGGCCGCCCAGGCGCTGATCGATGAGCTCGGTTGGCCGGTGCGGGAAACGTCACGCCGCGCCGCCTAGACCCACAGGCCCGCCGACCAACCATGGTCCGGTTCCCAGCCTCACGAGAGCGGTGAGATGGGAGAAACGGCGGTCTCCAGGGATTCGAAGATCATTCGACCGAGCTGTGGCATGTGATCCACGGCAATAATGTTGTAATGATCGACACCGGGACAGATCCGTACGTTGACCGTCGACGCGTAGTGATGCCAGCCCAGGTCGGTTGTGCGGTACAGCCAGGGGGACTGACAGCGCGCCCGGATCAGCGTGATCGGGGCGGCAGTCCGTCCTGTGTGATGCCCTCGCAGCATCTGCAGGAACTGCTTTTCCAATCGCCGGTACCGGCCCAGCACCGGCGCGTCTCGCCTCCGGGGATTCACCCGGCGCCCGAAGTGCCTCACCCGGCGCATGGCATTCCGCAGCGACACCCGATAATTATTCTCCACGCTCCAATACGCCAGGTTCCTCAGGAAGCCCGGAGTCATCAGGAGCCGTTCTCCCCAAGTCGGGGGAGCCACCGTGGCGGGTCCCGTGTCGATCAGCCCCAGGAACCCTACGGTCCGTCCCCGAGCCTCCAGTTGCCGCGCCAATTCCTGCGCCATGTAGGCCCCCGCCGAGTAGCCCAGCAGGTGGATCGGC
>JBKCTR010000302.1:0-3267 GCA_046318755.1 Planctomycetaceae bacterium | reverse complement strand
CCATTCGCGGGTCGCTTTGGTGCCAAGGCGAGTCCAATTCCGGTGACGGGCGAATCTATGCCGCTCGGATGGAAGCGCTCGTCCGAGGTTGGCGCGACGCTTGGTGCATGCCCGACATGCCGTTCTATTTCACACAGATGCAAAACTATGGCACATTGGATTCGGCGGAGGTCGGGTTCGCCGACATCCGGCAGGTGCAGCATCTCTTCCTCATAAAGAATCGCAGTCATGTCGGGATGGTGGTCCAGACGGATCTCAACCCCGCGGCTCCGGGAAACATTCACTACCAGAACAAGCTCCATCCCGGCATGCGGCTGGCGCGTTGGGCGTTGGCCAAGGATTATGGGCGCGACATCGCGTACACCGGCCCGATCTACGAGCGTTACACGATTGACGGGAACAAGGCGGTCGTCTCGTTCGAGAAGGGCAGCCTCTTCGGCGGCTTGATGGTCGGCAGCAAGGGACTCGAAAAAGAGTTTCAACAAGACCCCGGCAAGTACGTCGAACCGGCACGCCCGACACCCGGCGAAAAGCTCAATCACTTTCGCCTCTGTGGCAAGGATCGGAAGGGGCACGCCGCCGAGGCCGTGATCGTCGGCGACACCGTGGAGGTGACGTCGAAGGACGTTCCGGAGCCGATCGGCGTGCAATACGCCTACAGTGAGGCTCCGCAGAACGCGAACCTCTACAACAAGGCCGGCCTGCCGGCGACGCCCTTCGCCGCGGTCGATGGCAAGCTGATCTTCGAAGAGGACGACTTACAGAAAGTTGCCGCGCTGAAGGCGAAGTATGCGCCGTACACCGATCCGGATTACCCGATCTTGCAAGTGGCGGAGTATTATCGCGACGGCGTGATCGTTCAGCGGGATCGGCCCATTCCCGTGTGGGGACATGCCAACAAAGGCGTCGAGGTGACCGTGACGCTCGATGGTGTCACCCAGTCCACCGTGGCCAACGAACGGCAACAGTGGTCGGTGTCCTTTCCGGCTCTCAAAGCCTCGACGCGGCCGATCCGCCTGAATGTGAAATCCAGCCACGGTCACAGCCGGACGGTGCAAGACATCCTCGTCGGCGATGTCTGGTATCTGACGGGGAGCGCGCTGCTAACCTCCGAACCGGCGTTTGACCGCCGCGACAAACAGGCCAGCGCACCCGAAGCCCTGCCGCTGGTGCGAGAATTCCGCCGCAGGACCGCCGCCAACACAAATCCCGTCCCAAGAACGCGCGCCTTCGAGGTCGGCGGCGGTCGATATCGAACCTTCTGGCAGTCGGCTGATTTCACGTCCACCGACGACTGCGTGACGATGTTTGCCTACGAGTTCGCCAAGACGCTCAATCGCCCCGGCATCCCGCAGGGCTTTGTGACCATGTCGTCGGGCCAAGGAGCACAGATGGCTTCGCCGCTGTCGTGGACTTCGTTCGCCGGGATCAAGGACGCGACGCATCCTGCGTTTCGAGCGCGCCTCAGCGCGTTGCTCCTGCAAGACCCCAACTCCGAAGTCTCGCGCAAAGCGACCGCTGACTATGTGCAATCCGTCAAGGCGGACGTCGCGAAGATCGTCGCACTCGTCAAGCAAGGTGCGGACTTGTCCGCAGCCCCGTTGCAATTCCCAGCGTTCCCCGAACCGGGGCAAGACGGCGAGGTCAAACCCGATTCAGTCCCCACCCTGGCCTATAACTGGTGCGTCAGCCCGCTCACACCGATGGGCGTGGCCGGTGTGATCTGGGTACCAGGCGCCGCGAATCTCGGCTACGTGCCAGCGGACTACTCGGCTGAACTCGAACTCTACGCCCACAGCCTGCCGGCCACCTTCGGGCAAGAGTCGGTGCGGTTCCTCTATGCCCAACCGTCGCCCCAGTTGGTTCCAGGTATCACTCAGTCGCAGATTGAGAATTCTTCCTATGTGGAATTCGATGAATGGCCCAAGGGCCTTCGGGATCTTGCCGTCCGGCTTGGTGCTGCCGCGAGTGCCATTCAATCCAAGGGTGCAAATTGAAGCGATTCCTTGGAGAGCTACGCCAGGCCCGCTGACGAAGCCGACACCAACATCCAACACCACAAACTCAGCAACGTGTCGGACCTCGCCCCGCCCATCCAGGCAGGCGAAATCAGCAAGGCCGACGCTCGGTTGGTGCAATAGCTGCCACGACAGTCTGGCCCGCTCGCCTACAACATCCTGATCGGGGTGAGTGGGGTTCATCTTCTGCCATGTTGGATCTCACACACCATCCATAAATCGAAATCATGCGAACTCTGATTCATGATGCGGTTCTCTCCCTCGTGGCTATCATGCTGTCATTGGGGACCTGAAAAAGGAACCGTCAGTGGCGCCCCAAACGGTACCATGGGGCGCTGCGAGTGGATTTGGATTGACTTGGTCTCGTTTGATCCCTTTCAGCGGGCACCCAAAAGCGGCCAGTGAAGGGCGCCTGAAAACCAGCCAGTTGCACGGAGGGTTTGCGGGCCCTACGTTGAGTGTTTTTCCACCCGGCGAAGACGACGATGACGATTGACACCACCGTCCATGCTTCCCGCCACACGGCTTTCAGATCGGCAAATGTCCCTTCGAAGACAGCTTGCCCCATTCGACGAACGCCAAAGAAAATTCAAACCCAGCAAGTCTCTGTCTGTAAACAAGTCGCGTCGATCTGGCAGACTCGTGCGGGATTGATATTCTTTCAAAATGAGTTCCTCTCGGGAAGGGATCTGGCGTCGACGCGGCTCGTGAAAACGGTCCCCTGCGTGGTCGCACCATCCCGCACGGTCAACGCTGCGGGCCCTACGAAACCCCACGTACCGTGAAATCACACCGTCCGCGACATCGGTATGCAGGATTGAATCCTGTCTGAGACGGCATTCCGGGGTCGCCACGTGGTGTGGCAATCCCGGGCCAGGATCAACAGTTTGTGCAGACTTGCTCTGGACTCGGCCGGATTCCGCAGGGTCGGCCGAGTTTCTTTTCCCTCGTGAACTCGACGAAAAGCTCCCGCCTCCGGCCCCACAGTCCACGGTTGTGGGAGTGACACAGCACTGGCCGCCGTCCGTGGACGGCGGCGCGAGATGCCGGTCCTGGGGTCACAGCTTCATGTTGAGCCGCAGCCCACCGACGAACGCGTCGGTGGCGATCGCGCCCGCTTCCGGACGGATGTACTGCACGTCGGGAGTGATATTGAGCCAGGGGGTGACCTGAATGTTGTAGAAGGTTTCGATCCCGGTCCCGTCGCGCGGTCCAAACAGGAATTGCGGCAGCGCACCAAACTCGTTGC
>JBKCTR010000301.1:0-1485 GCA_046318755.1 Planctomycetaceae bacterium | reverse complement strand
CCGTTCCGTAAACCGGCCCCGCAGCACACGGTCGACCGCACTCCGGGCTTCACGCACCTGGAACGGCAGCAGCACCCCGTCGAACCGGTCGGGATCGGGATTCACCGCCACAATCGGCACCCGCCCCACATACTTGGCGGCGTTCGCAACCAGGCCATCCTGCCCCACCACCACCACCACTTCAAACCGCGAGAAGTCGAAGTTGGGCAGAAAACTCCGGTCCACCATCTGCACCGACATGCCGAAGTCGAGCTCCCCCTGCAGTTGCTTGATCACCTGCTGGTAGCCGAGATCCTCCTGCTGCAGGTCTGAGAACTCGGCATTCGCTTCCACCTCAGCCTGCCGGATCATCTCCAGATCCTGGGCGCGGGCCTGCGCCCGACGGTTCGTCAGGATGTTGAACGCCACGTTCCCATGGGTCCCCCACCGGTGCTGCAGCAGCCGCAGCCGGGTCTGACGGGTCACCAAGGCAATGCGCGGACGAGTCTCCTGATTCATCGCAAACGGGTTCCAGTGCTCCAGGGTGTTCGCGGGGAGGGCGGCACAGGCAGCGACCAAGGTCGGCTTCGCGGTCGTTCGTCGACCTCAGTATCGCAACCATCGCATCGCCCGTCCGCCAACCGACACTCTCCCGCATCCTCCCGGATTTCGAGGGGCCTGCATCGGGCTGTTTGATCAGCGTTGCTCTTCGCGGGGGCGGACGAGCGAATTGAGCAGGTCGGGAGAGATGCTCAATTCGCCAATTTTTTCGGCATTCTGGGCGATCTGCTGGAACGCGAGGCTGATCAGCATCCGCGAGTCGAGCCCGCTGCTCATCGCGATCAGTGTCTTCCAGTCGACCGACTTCAGCGGTTCGAGCACCGCCTGCAAACCGGCGGCCCGCGCTTCGGCCTCCTTCCGTTCGTTTTCGACTTTGGCGTCCACCAGTTCGGAGCGTTTCTGTTCCACCTCGATGTCGGCGGCCAGTTGGGTCTCGCGCATCTCCTGCCGTTTCTCGGCGATCGCGATCTCGGTCTTCAGCTCGTTTTCCTGGATGGTCCGTTCGAGCTCGACCGAGACATTGCGACGGGCGTAGATCGCCTCGTCGGCCTGACGCAGCAGTTCTTCCCGGGCACTCGCCTGCAGCGCCTTCGCCATGTCGGGGCTCGGCTTGATCGCGGCGATCGACAGGCCCAGCACTTCAACCCCCAGCATCTGCAGCGGCTGTGACGAGGCCAGCCCGGTCTGGATGGTGGAGATCAGCGTGTCGGAGTTCACCAGCACTTCGCGCAGCGGGTGTTCCTGGGTGTAGGTACGGGCGAGCAGTTGGGCCTGCTGGATGATCCGCTCGTCGAGCTTCAGTGGGTCTTCGCTCTTGAATCGCCCCTGGGTGTCGACCGAGTAATCGAGCAGCGTGGCGATCTTGCGGGCATCCTGGATGCGGGCCGTCAGGGTCCCCTGGATGCTCACTTCCTGGAAGTCGGCCGTGACCTCGTTGAAGATGAA
>JBKCTR010000300.1:0-29187 GCA_046318755.1 Planctomycetaceae bacterium | reverse complement strand
CTCCAGTGTCACCGCCAACAAACGCACGGGACGACTCGACTCGGCGATTCTGAGGTTCCCCGCCAGATCGCGCGCTTCAAGTCGCACGTAGACCTTCTCGGGAACGTGTGCCGCTGGTTGCCAGGTCAATTCCCCGTCATTGGGGATCTCATTCAACGCCTCGTCCCAAGGGCCCTGAGCGGTGGTCGACCAGAGGAGACGCAAAGGCCGTTCGCCAAAATGTTCATCCGCCGCCTTCCAGCGGATCGTGACGAGCTGCCCATGATCGGACTTTGCCGACTGCACACTGAGCAGTTCCAGCTCGGGGGCCCGTCGATCGACAATGAACAAATCTCGAGGTGCCGTTCCATCTTGAGGGCGGGGAATGTCTTTCCCCGAAGTCGTTCGGTAAGACAACTGCACTCCATATTCCCCCGGCTGGTCGACCGAAATCCGCATCGGACTTTTTCCATCGTCATCACGCCCGGCGAGTTGCCAGGAGGCGCCGCCATCGGACGTCATCCAGAGTTCGACGGGTGTCTTTTCACCCGGTGCGACCTCCCGCAGACGATATTTCACCTCGAACTGCAGTGTGTTCACATGTCGAACCGTGCGGGGGGAGGTGACCCGCGACTGGGTCATCCGCAGATCTGAGGTCGCTGTGCGTCGTACATTGCCGCCACGGGAGGCGGTGTTGTTCTCCGGAATCGCGGGAGAGTTTCTCGCTGCCGTGGATGGAGTTGTGGGAGACCCGGTAGGCCTCGCACGGACGCCAGGAAACTGGCTGGCCATTTCCAGCCCGTCCCCTCCCAGATCCCGTTGTTGTCCCGCAATCTTTTCACGCGTCGATGTGGGGTTCGAATTGGATGGCCGAATTTTCAATTGCTTGGTTGCGACCGTCTCGTTCCCTGCAAGGTCGGCCACGGCGAGTTCAACCTCGAACGTCCCTGTCCCCTCGACCCGCATGTCTTCCGATCCGCTTGCCACCCGTCGCAGAGGATGTTCCTTCCATTCTCGTTGTGGCTGTCGAACTCGCATCCGAAGGGTATTCAGCTCCAGTGCTGCGTCTTCCACGTTCCAGGAAATTTGGACCGTTCCCGGACTGCGTTGCGTCAGTCGAAGATCGACCTCCGGCAGGTCGAGATCGACAAACACCTTCAGACCGGCCCGGGGAGGGGTTGGCGGATGCAGTTTCCCTTCGCGATCGATCAGCTTGAGACAGAACCAATACGAACCGGTCTCGGTCGCCTCATAAGGAAATTTCCCAGCACCGGGGGCGATCCGCTCCCGCGGCTTCCAGGTTGTTCCATGGTCCCGCGATTCCCACAATTCCACTTCCCGGGCACCCAGTTGCTCGAGCTCCTCCGCATCGAAGCGAAAGGGAATCTTGAACCGGCTCTTGTTGGTGTATTGCTCGCGGTTGACCCCTCCTTGGGCGAAGACCGGCTCTCCAGCGACGACGAGATGTGCGAGTGCGAACAGCAGGCTGAGCGTGATGCAGCGGATCGTCATGATGATGTCTCCCGGAATCTCCAGATCATGCGCGGTCAACACCGCGACAACCCTTCTGATCAGCCTAGCCCATGCCGGACCCGATGCCGACGCGGCCCGGGTCCACGGGCAAGCTTTCAGGCCATTCCCAATCTTTTGTATCGGATAGGCAACCCCCGCCATTCCGGCGGGAAAGTCGCAGACAGTCGGGCCTTGCGAAATAGCCTTGTCCAGAATTCGTCCGGTATCGTTCGGGGCAACCCAAGGCAGCCGGAATCTCCCCACTGATCGCTATTTCCATCACAACCGAGTTGATGTGACTCCGTCGCAAGACCGTCAGAATCGTTAGACCGTCCGCCAGCCACTGGTGGCCAGAGCGATTGTCTCGCGGAGCGATCTCCCGTTCCGAATCAGACTGGGCCGGGGTGCAGTGCCAGTCGTTGGTCACGGTCCTGGCCATGGCCGAGACGAATCATCGCTCGGGACAGACCTGCCCAAACCCCCGGCTCCCCGTTACGATTTCGCGTTTCTCCCGGTCGACGTCGAAGCTTGTGAGGTGTCTGTGGCGGAGCCGTCACTCCCAGTATTGCGATTCGCGCAAGTCACGCGGAGGTTCGCCGGTGTCCCCGCGCTGCGGGCGGTCGACTTCGAGGTGCTGCCGGGGGAAGTGCATGCGATCGTGGGGGAAAACGGAGCCGGTAAGAGCACGCTGCTGAACCTGATTGCCGGGGTCCTGACTCCCGATGAGGGGACCATCACCATCGACGGGAGTGCGGTGCGGCTGACCGACCCGCAGTCGGCCCGCCGATTGGGAATTGCCATCTGCCACCAGGAACCCGACATCTTCGAAGATCTTTCGTTGGCCGAAAGCATTGCTCTCTCCCGTGGACTACCGACCCGGGCGGGAATTGTCGATTGGCGGCAAGTCGGGGGGCAGGCACGGCGGATTCTTGAACATCTGGGCGAAGCTTTCGATCCCCGGCAGCCGGCGCGGGAACTCTCCGTCGCTGAGCGTCAAATGGTGCAATTGGCGACCGCGCTCTCGCTCTCACCCAAAATTCTCTTGCTCGATGAACCGACCAGTTCCCTCTCGGCTCACGAGTGTGAATGGCTCTTCAAGCAGCTTGCCGAGCGACAGCAACGCGGGACTGGGGTGGTCTACATTTCGCATCGCCTGGAAGAGATCGAACGACTTGCCACACGGGTGACCATTTTGCGCGATGGCAGTGTGGTCTGGTCCGGACGGTCGGGTGAGCTGTCGAGGGCCGAGATGATCTCCCGCATGGTCGGGCGGGAAACGGACCTGGTGCCGAGGGAGGCTGGTTCGAGCGATTCGCGTATCGCACTGCGGGGGACCGACTTGCAGGATTCGGGAGGACGTTTTCGCGGGATCTCTTTCAGTGTTCGGGCTGGCGAAGTTCTGGCGGTCTACGGACTCGTTGGTGCCGGTCGAAGTGAATGGGCCCAGTCACTGGTCGGGCTGCGGTCACTCTCGCGGGGAGAGTTGACGATTGGCACAGTTCCCTACCGTCCTCAAGGCCCGGCCCAGGCCTTGACGTCTGGCCTCGCGTATTTGCCCGAAGATCGTCTTCGTCAAGGAATCTTTCCATCGCTGTCGATCCGACACAATCTGGGGATCTCGGCCCTCGCACGCTGGATCGTACGCGGGTTGATCTCCCGCCGCCGAGAACGCCTGGAAGCTGTGAGTCTCTGCGACCGTTTGGGGGTCCGGCGGCAGTCCATCGAACAGCCGATCCGCGAGCTTTCGGGAGGCAACCAGCAGAAGGTCATGCTCGGCCGCTGCAGCCTCGCCGATCCCCGGGTGTTGCTGCTCGATGAACCGACCCGGGGAGTCGATGTTGCGGCGCGTCACGAAATTCACGGCTGGATCGGAGAGGTAACCCGCCGTGGGGTGGGGGTGGTCATGATCAGCTCGGAACTTCCCGAGGTGCTTCAATACTCAGATCGAATCCTGGTCTTCCGCGAGGGGGAACTTGCCGGTACGTTCGTGACCCGGGAAACGAATGTCGAGGAATTGGCCCGGGCCGCCCTGCCGTTGGAAAGGGCCGACCTTCAATCCGCGGTTTCCAGTTCGGTGCGTGCCACTTCCCGGTTGAGCAGTCTGGTTCCGCTGTTGGGGACGTTGTTGGCTCTGGCGTTGCTGCTGGCGACCACCACCAGGGGGCGATTCACGTCCCCGGAGAATTTGCTGGGGTTGTTGGACAAGATCAGTGTCAGCGGGTTGTTGGCGATGGGGGCCTCGGTGGTGATGCTGGTCCGGGGAATCGATATCTCGGTGGGATCGTTGTTCGACCTATCCGCCGCTTCGGCGGGGCTGATTTTGTCGGAGAGCGACGGTTCACCCGGGCGATTGCTGTTGGCGCTTGGCGTGGGATTACTTGTGGGGCTCGGCGGTGGACTCTTGAATGCCGGGGCCGCGCTCTGGGGGCGAATTCAGCCGATCGTGGTCACCTTGGGAACGCTCACGGTCTTCCGTGGGCTGCTCTTGCAGGTCACGGGGGGAAACGCCGTGACAAAACTTCCCTCGGCATTCCGCGAGGGGGTGACCAGCCGCTGGCTCGGGTTGCCTGCCGGGGTGTGCTGGCTGGCCCTGTCCCTGCTGCTGATGAGCCTGTTTCTGACGAGAACCTTGCCCGGGCGTTGGCTCTACGCCTGGGGTTCGAATCCCCGGGCCGCGCGTTTGGCGGGAATCTCGCAGACCTGCACGTGGCTGGTCGCGTTCGGATTGGGGGGCCTCTGCGCGGCCCTTGCCGCACTGTTGGAATTGGCGCAAAACGGCTCGATGCAGACCGTGATGGGCACCGGCTACGAATTGCGGGCGATCACTGCCGCTGTGTTGGGGGGCACCGCTGTCAGCGGAGGCCGGGGAACCCCCTGGGGGGCCGTGCTGGGAGCTCTGTTGTTGGCGATGCTGCAGAATGGACTGGTGTTGTGGGGTGTTTCGCAATTCCGGTACGACCTCATACTCGGCGGCCAGGTGGTTGCCGCGATGGTCTGGGAGCGTCTCGCGCGGAAGGTGTCGCCATGAACGCCTCGCTGCGCCAGCGCCTCGTCCGTGAATCTCTCTCCTGGCTGCTGCTGGTTTTGGCGCTCGGATTGGTCTTTTCCCGTCTGCCACGTGCTGCCGGAATTTTGCCGCTGTGGCGGCCTTGGGCCGAGTTGGGGGTTTTGTCGCTGGGGATGACGGCGGTGATATTGACCGGGGGGATCGACCTTTCGATCGGGTCAATCGTCACTCTGTCCGGGGCGGTGCTCGGCTATCTCTGGCAGGTCATGGGGTGGCCGATGGGGGTCGCCGCCAGCGCGGCTCTGCTGACTGGGACTCTCGCCGGGGCACTCAACGGACTGGCGATCAGTTGGGGGATGTCGCCACTGGTGACAACCCTGGCCTCGATGGCGCTCTATTCCGGGCTCGCCATGGCACTGCTCGAACAGAGCCGAATCACCGGCTTTCCGCCAGGGTTTCTTGCTCTGGGCAACGGGAGTGTCGCCGGACTTCCAAGCCAGGTGTGTCTGTTATTGGTTGCCGCTGCGAGCCTTGCAGTGTTGGTCCATGCGACCCGGTTTGGACGGTATCTCTTCTCGCTTGGAGACCAGCGGCAGTCGGCTGAATTCGCTGGGGTTCCCGTGCGGAAGGTCGAGCGCACCCTGTACGCTTTGAACGGTTTCCTGGCCGGGCTGGTGGCACTGTGGTTCACCGCCCGCCGGGGGGCGGCGGTGGCTGATGCCGGACAGGGGCTGGAACTGCAGGTGATTGCCTGTGTCGTCCTGGGTGGGACCCGTGTGACGGGGGGCTCGGGAAGCATCGCCCGCACTCTGCTGGGACTGGGGATTCTCGCACATCTGGAAATTGGACTGCGGCTCTGGGGGA
Organism: Planctomycetaceae bacterium; assembly: GCA_046318755.1. Taxonomy (GTDB): domain Bacteria; phylum Planctomycetota; class Planctomycetia; order Planctomycetales; family Planctomycetaceae; genus UBA10511. The sequence goes on along the minus strand of JBKCTR010000300.1, from coordinate 23,825 downwards.
ACCAGATGGTCTCCCTGCCTGGTCTCGATTGGCAAGTGCCGCTGACGGCGAACGCTCGCTTGATTCTGATCGGACTGCTGGTGATTCTGGTGGCCTTGTTGAACGAACGCCTCGCCCCCCGACAAAGAGACTCGACATGATCCGTCGACTTCCTGTGATTGGACTGCTGCTGTTGGCCCTCGTCAGTGGTTGTACGACCGGAACCGAGACTCCGGGGCCTTCATCAAAAAGTGGTGGGACGGGATCGGAGAGCCCTGCCGCCGCGATACGTCTGAAGTTGGGCATGATGCCCAAGCTGGTGGGCATTGACTACTTCAACGAATGTCGCAAGGGGGCCGAAGAGGCGGCCGCCGAATTGGGGATCGACCTGACGTACGACGGACCCTCGACCGACAAGGTCGAGTTTCAGGTGCAGATGATCGACGAGTGGATCGCCCTGGGCTACGACGTGATCGCGGTCTCGCCCAATGATCCCGAAGTGATCGGCCCCGCCCTCAAGCGGGCCCGCGATGCCGGGATTGTTGTCCTCACCTGGGACGCCGACGCCAACCCCGCCAGCAGCGGCCGACAGGTCTTCGTCAACCAGTGCCCAGTGGCCGAAGTCGGCAGCCGGTTGGTCGACCTGATGGCTGATGCGATTGGGGGGAAGGGTAAGACTGTCATTGTCACTGGTTCGGCGACGTCTCCCAACCAAAACGCGTGGATGCAGGCGATGCGAGCCCACTTGAAAGCCAAGTATCCGCAGATCGAGCTGCTGGAAACGCTGGTTCCCGACGAAAATCAGAACCGCGCCCGACAGATGACCCTCGATCTGTTGACGGCCGAGCCCGAATTGGCAGGGGTCTGGGGCATCACCTCGGTCGCGCTCCCCGGCGTGGCCGAGGCGGTCAGACAGGCGGGTAAAACCGGCAAGGTGTTTGTGACCGGACTGAGTCTTCCCTCGACGGTGAAGGAATATGTCAAGGATGGCACCATTCCCCGGTTTGTACTCTGGAGTCCCAAGGATCTTGGTTATCTGACCATTCACGCTGCGAAGTCACTCGCTGACCAGCAACTCAACCCCGGTACCCGCGACGTCGGCCGTTTAAAAGACATTCGCATCACCAGCGACGAAGTGATCCTCGGCCCACCGTTCGTGTTCGATGCAGACAACAGCGAACAGTTCAGCTTCTGATCGCGTGGCGATCGCCGTGGCGCGAACCTGGGGATGCTGTGTTGAGAGCCATCTCCCGTCTGCGAACGAAGTCGTTCGCATTATTCCTTCTGGCTGGGGTATTCGCCCACCAGACAAAAAGGCCTATGGAGGGGTCAGCGTGTTGAGATGGGATGGGACACGGGAATTTCCTCCCGCTTCAGGTCCGCCCAGCGATCGCGGAACGGTTTGGCGTCGGGGACGGGAAAGTCGCGGTGGGCGGTCCATCCAGCGACGGGGCCGGGGAGTTTCGACACCCAGCCCTGGCGAGCCCGAGCCCCCATCGTCCAGGCCCCGAGGCGGGCTGCCCAGCGGTAGAGTCGCGGCCGGCGCATGACCCAGCTCCAGAGCCGGTAAATCAGCTCTTCGCCGGCGGGGGCGACATGCTCTTCATGCTGCGCGGTGCGGTTGCGAATGAGCAGCTCGGGAATCTGGATCTTGACGGGGCAGGCGGCCTGGCAGGCCCCGCAGAGACTGCTGGCGTGAGGCTGGTGATACGTCTCTTTCAGGCCATCATAGAGCGGCGAGATGACCGCCCCGATGGGCCCCGAATAATTGCTGCCGTAGGCGTGTCCGCCGATCTTGCGGTAGACCGGGCAGATGGTGAGGCAGGCCCCGCAGCGGATGCAGAACAGACTTTCCCGGCTCGGGCTGCCCAGAATGCGGCTGCGGCCGTTGTCGAGCAGCACGAGGTGGAATTCCTCGGGGCCGTCTCCCTCCCCCTCCCGGCGGGGTCCGGTGATCATCGAGGTGTAAATCGAGAGCTTCTGACCCGTTGCCGCCCGGGCAAGCACCTTCAGAAAGATAGGCAGATCCGACAGTTTGGGAATCACCTTTTCGATCCCCACGACCGAGACCATCACCTTCGGAACACTGGTGGTGAGCCGCGCATTCCCCTCGTTGGAGATCAGGACCACGGTGCCGGTCTCGGCCACGAGGAAGTTCCCCCCCGTCACCCCCATCTCCGCCTGTGCGAATTTCTGCCGTAGGTAGCCCCGCGCACATTGCGCCATTTCATGGGGATCTTTGCTGAGCTGCTGATCGAAGCGTTCGTTCAGAACGACTGCCATCTCCTCGGCGGTTTTGTGCAAAGCGGGACCGACGAGGTGCGAAGGCCGTTCGCCGGCGACCTGGATGATGAACTCGCCAAAGTCGGTCTCGGTTACCTCAATCCCGGCCTGCTCCAGGTGATGGTTCAGGTGAATTTCCTCGGTGACCATCGACTTCGACTTCACCACCCGGCGAATTCCCCGCTCTTTCGCGATTCGCTCGACAATCTCATTGGCATCGGCGGCATCCGCGGCGTAGTGCACTTGTCCCCCCTTGGCCCGCACGGCCCGTTCGAGGGTCTGCAGGTGCACATCGAGGTGTGCCAGCGTCTCATCCTTGATGGCCCGCGCCTTGTCACGCAACAGAGACGACCCCGGCAACTTTTCAAACGCCGATTTGTTCCCCGCCGCCAGCGTCTCCCCCAACCGGCTCAGCGCGAGCTGCAGATTGGGAGTCTGCAACGCCTCGTTCGAGGCGGCGATGAATTCATTGTGCGCGGCGACGGCGTACTTGGAGGTCATGGCGGAGGAGCGCTGCGTGGCAGAATGCGAAGCGGAAGGAGTTGGGTGGTCAGGGTCTCGGGGAGGTCCCCGCCGAGCATTCCGTACAGGCTCAACGTCCCACCAACTCAACCGACTCGCATTCTAGAGAAAATCACCGGTTTTGAAGAGGGGAACCGAATACCGATGTGGTACCATTCGGTGGTGTTGGTTGCCTCTCCTCTGCTTATTGCCCGCCCCATGCCTCCCGCACCCGCTCCTCGTCCTGGACTCGTCGAATTGGAGTTCGGGGTGCCGATTCCCGGAGTCGTGGTGGACGAGTCGCAGTGGTCACGGACGGCCCTGAAACGGTTACCCGAAGGGGTGTGGAATTGGGATGAAATCTTTGGCCGGCAGGCGGCCGTTGTCATTGACATTGGCTGCGGCAATGGGCGGTCAACGCTGCACCTCGCGGTGAATCATCCGGAGTGGAATGTGCTGGGGGTCGATATCCTGCCCGTCGTCATTCGCTACGCCACGCGACGGGCGAATCAGCGCGGGCTGTTTCACGTCCGGTTGGCGGTGATTGGCGGGCTCGAACTGCTCGAACGCCATGTCCTCCCGCAATCGGTCACTGAATTGCATTGCTATCATCCCCAGCCGTTCTACGATCAACGCTTCGTCGAGCGGCGGTTGATCACTCCCGAGTTCCTGTCGCTCGCTCATCGAGCGCTGTTGCCGGGGGGGCGACTGGTGCTGCAGACAGACAATCCCGGCTATTGGAAGTACATCTGCCAGGTGGTGCCGACGTTCTTCGAATGGCACGAACAGCCTGGCCCCTGGCCCGATTCTCCCCAGGGCCGGACCCGCCGAGAAATCATGGCCCGCTCAAAAGGCCTGACGATTTTTCGCGGTTGGGGTGTCGCTCGGGCGGGGTTAAGCTGGGACGACGCCCTTGCCCAGGCCCGACAATTGCCTCCGCCGACCTTTGATGCCGATCGCCGTCTGAAGGCACTCGACCAACTGGAGCGGGAGACGGGAGAGTCCCCCGAGACTGGCCCTCGCCCCGCTGCCAACCCCCCCCCAAGACGCGTCTCCCGCAAGCCGCCGCGCCGTCGCCGTTGAGGGGATTTGGAACTATTCCACTCGCGACAGACCGGTCGGATTCGCTGCGCGGGGCCGAACGCCGCCGTTCGGTTGGTTGCCAACCGTCTTCACCCAGGAGCCACGCCATGACGCGACTTTCCCGTCGAAACGTACTGCAGGCCGCAATCTCGGCCGCGCTGACTGGGGGACTGCTGCCGGGCAGTTGGCCAAGTTGGCTGGCGGGTGCCGAGAACGAGAGACTGCCCGTGGCTGTCGTTGGCACGGTCTACACGAAAAACAGCCATGCCGATGTGCTGGCGGGAAAAATTCTGGAGGGTTGGCAACAGGATGGTGGGGCAGGGCCCGGGCTGCGTGTGGTCTCGCTATGGGTCGATCAGGCTCCCGAGGGGGAATTGAGCCGGGGACTGGCAGAGAAGCATGGTTTTCGATGGTGCCAGTCGATCGATGAAGCACTGACACTGGGGACCGACCACCTGCAGGTGGCTGGGGTCTTGAGCATTGGCGAGCATGGGAACTACCCATACACCTCGGACACGCAACAGCATCAGTACCCTCGGCGGCGTTTTCTGGAAGGGATTGCCGCGACCTTTCGTCGGGTGGGGCAGTCTGTCCCCGTGTTCAATGACAAGCACCTCGGCTACCGGTTTGAGGATGCTCGGGCGATGGTCGAACTCTCGCGGGAGCTGAAGTTTCCCCTGCTGGCCGGTTCATCGCTGCCGGTCGCGTGGCGGGTGCCGGGGCTTGATCTGCCCTTCGAGTCCGAAATCGAAGGGATGGTTTCGGTCGGGTATGGCGGGCTGGAAGCCTATGGATTCCACGCCCTCGAAATGCATCAGTGTCTGCTGGAACGAAGGCGGGGGGGCGAAACCGGAGTCAAATCGGTGCGGACCATTCCTGCGGCGCAGATTTTCGAGACCGCCGGGCAGGGGGTCTGGTCGCGACCCTTGCTGGAGGCGGCCCTCACCACTTTGCCCGCTGGATCGACCCCCGCTGTGCGCGATTGGAAACTGCGCGACGACGCGGCGGTCTACGATCTCGAACATGTCGATGGACTGCGGACCGCCGTGGTGATGGCGAATGGACCGGTCGGTCAGTTCTGCTGTGCCCTCAAGTTGAAGGGACGAGCCGAGCCGGTTTCCACGTGGTTCAAGTTGCAGGAAAATGCTCCTTTTGGCCACTTCGCCTACCTGCTGCGGGCGATCGAACAAACGATTCGACAGGGAAAAACCGTCTACCCCGTCGAGCGGACTCTGTTGACCACCGGCATTCTCGACCGTGTGATGCAGAGCCATGCGAAACATGGGGATCGCATCGAAACCCCGGAACTTGGCATCTGTTACACCGGGTCGGACTGGCCTTACGCCAATCATCCCGACTCGCCGCTGCAGTTGCCGAACGATTGAGCTGGGCCAAGCTTGAGATCGTTCGCGCAGGTGAGCACCTGCGGCCGGCCCCGCGATTGACGATGGTCGGGTGGTACGTGTCGGGAGGGAGCTTTCGGTTCAGCCGATGGTTTGAGTCTGCCCGGTCTCCATCGCGCGGTAGACTCCGTAGACTGTCTCCAGGGCCCGCAGCGAATCGGCCGATGTCACGGGCGGGGAGTCTCCGCGAAGGGCAGCGGCCAGCGAGGCGTGGACCAACGGGGTATAGCTGTTGGGAGCGGTGGAGGGGGGCAACTCCTGGATTTCTCCTGCCTTCGGTCCTTGGTAGACCGACCAGCGGAGTTGTTTCTGATTTACCGGGTCCATCTTTAACCAGCCCTGGGAACCCCAGATCTGGAGGTGCGAGTGATAGCCACTCTGCAGGTAATAGCCCGAGGTCAACGTTCCGAGAAATCTCCCCTCGAATCGCAACGCGGCGACAGCCGAGTCTTCGACATTCAGCGGCTGCCCTCCCACGTTGGCCGTAAGCCCCGTCACCGCCACGATTGGCGATCCCGTGACGAACATCGCCAAATCGAGCCAGTGGATTCCGAGCCAGATGAGGTGTCCGCCACCGGCTCGTTCACGGGCGGCGTACCACTGCTTGTGGTAACTGGGGTTGGTCAACCGGGTTTGATCGGCGATGAGGTGCAATTCGATGCCGAAAATGCGACCCAGACTTCCCTCGGAAATCAATCGGCGGGCCGCCTCGATTTCGGGCTTGAGACGGTTGGCGAAGGCGAGCATCAGAAACTGGTGGCGGCTGTCGGCCAGTTGGACCAGCGGCCGAAAGTCTTCGACCTGAATACAACCGGGCTTTTCGGCCAGCACGTGGCATCCAGCCTGCAGAGCTGCCTGGATGATGGGAGGAGCCAGCCGGGCCTCGTAGGAGATGAGGGCCAGTGACCGACCCTGGGAGACCTGCTGCAACGCATCGGCCGGAGCCTGGACCACAGAACGCAAACGGTCTTGCAGGATCTGCCGGGCTTTGACGGCCCAGTTGCCGTCGGGATCCGAAAGAATGACAGGTCCGCAGGTCTCACTGGACGCCAGCCCCTGAAGATAACCTTCGACATGAGCTCCCCCAGCATGAGTGAGGACCACCACCGGAATTTGATCGGGCATGGGACGCTTGGAGCTGGAGTGAGAGGAGACCGGCTCAACCACAACGATCCCAAAAGGATCCCAAGCGGGGCTCTGGTGGTCAATTCGAAGCCGTGCTGTGGATGCCGGACAGCATTCGCCACTTCGCGCGTCGACGGGGTTTTCCCGAAGGCCAACGAAGGGTAAAACGAAGGGATGCAGCAAGAACGACTGGTGACAGAAGCGGTGGAGATTTGGCGGGCCGGTGTGGCGGCGGTAGACGCCTCGCGGCTGGTGCGCGAGGTGCTGCGCGCAGTCCCCGAAGGGCTGTCAATCTGTGGCCGGGTCTATCCCTGGGAGTCGTTTGGACGCTTGTGCGTTGTCGGCGCGGGCAAGGCGGGGGCCGGGATGGCGGCGGGGGTCGAAGAGGCGCTTGGGTCGCATTGGGTGGCGCAACGGGTTTGCGGTTGGATCAACGTCCCGGCCGACTGTGTGCGTCGATTGCAGAAGATTCACCTGCATGCCGCCCGTCCGGCGGGGCTCAATGAGCCGACGGCAGCGGGGGTGGAGGGTTCGCGCCAGATTCTCGATTTGGTCTCCCGGCTGGCCCCCGAAGATCTGTGTCTCGTGTTGATCTCGGGCGGAGGGAGTGCTTTGTTGCCCGCTCCTGCGGCGGGGGTCACTCTGGTGGAAAAGCAGTTGGTCACCCGACTGTTGATGCAGGGGGGGGCGACAATTCAGGAATTGAACACCGTCCGAAAGCAGCTCTCCGAAATCAAGGGAGGAGGGCTGGCTCGTGCAATTAAGGCGCGGCGGACCGAGACGCTCATTATTTCGGATGTTGTGGGGGATCCGCTGGGAATCATCGCTTCCGGGCCGACTGTAGAAAATGAATCGACCGCTGCTGAGGCGGAGGCCGTGCTGCGCCGGTTTTGTGAGAATTCGGCGAGTGTGCCCGCAAGTGTCTGGAGACTACTGGCGCAATCGCGCACCGTGGGTTCAGCGCGCCGTGTGACTGCAATTCCTGTCACCGCGGTGCGGAACCACCTGATTGGCACCAATCGTGTGGCGGTGGCGGCTGCCAAGCGGCGAGCGGAGCAACTGGGATACCGGGTTGTGGATGCCGGATCGGACAATACCGGCGAAGCCTCCGAGGTGGGGCGAGGATTGGCGAGGGAATGCGTGCGGCTGAGTCACGGAAGTGGGTGTGGACAGGCAAAAACCTGTGTCCTGAGCGGAGGCGAGCCCGTGGTGCGGTTAGCCCCGCCTGGGGAACGAGGTGTGGGTGGTCGGAATCAGCAGTTGGCGTTGTCCGCTCTCGAAGAGCTGTCGGCACGGGTCGAGAGGCCGTTCCCCGAAAACATCGTCGTGTTGTCGGGGGGGACGGATGGTGAGGATGGACCAACGGATGCCGCAGGTGGGTGGGCCAGTGCGGGAGTGGCAGAAGCGGCCCAGCGGCTGGGTCTGAATGCTCTCGAGTCCTTGGCCCGCAATGATGCCTATCACTTCCTCGAGGCGACGGGAGGTCTGTTGAAGACGGGGCCGACACACACCAATGTGATGGATCTGCGAGTTTGTCTGGTGGGGTAGAACGATTGCCTGGAACTGGCCCGCCCGGATTCGACGCCCCTCGAAAGGACTCATCTCAGAGATCTCGCGAGAGAGCGGTGGCTGCATTAGACTCGGGTTGAAGTCGGCATCCGAAACATCGGACACGACACTCTCATGGTCAGGAGGAGTGATGGCTCTGCAGGTAGTCCATTCTCCGGAGGAGCTTCCGGAGACAATCACGAGCACCGTGTTTCTGGCAGGGCCATCCCCCCGGAAAGAGGGGGATCCCAACTGGCGTCCCGAGGCGATTGAGGCGTTGAGGCGGGCGGGTTATCGGGGCACGGTGCTGGTGCCCGTCCCCCGAAATGGAGAGTGGCCGCGGGACTACAACGACCAGATTGCCTGGGAATCGGCCCACCTGGCGATCTGTGATGTGATCTTGATGTGGGTTCCGCGCGATTTGGAGGTCTTGCCAGGCTTCACCACCAATGTCGAGTTTGGCGAATGGCTCCATTCCGGGAAACTGCTGTATGGCAGACCGCCCGACTCTCCCAAGACGGGTTATCTCGATGACCGTTACCGCAGCGTAAACTCGAAACAGAAACCACCCTTCGATCAGCCGGTCGAGTCTCTCGACCAGTTGGCGCAGATGGTCGTGCCGCGGCTGGGGGAGGGGGCCGCGCGCACGATTGCGGAGCGGCAGGTGCCACTCGCCGTCTGGCGTACACCGCAATTTCAGAGTTGGTATCGTGAATTGACTGCGGCGGGCAACCGGTTGGATGGTGCCCGGGTGCTCTGGAGTTTCTTCATTCCCCAGGCGAACAATCTGTTACTCAGCTATGCACTTCACGTGAAAGTCTGGGTGGCTGCCGAGCGACGCCACAAAGAGAATGAGTTTGTTCTCTCGCGGCCTGACATTGCGGCGATTTGTGCATTCTGCCCCAATGAGGCGACGCATGCGCTGCTCGACACGAGAATCGTCCTGGTCCGCGAGTTTCGATCTCCGGGACGAACCGTCGACGGATTCGTGCACGACCTGCCGGGTGGATCAACTTTTAAGCCGGGGACGGACCCGCGTGAGGTGGCGGCGGCCGAATTGCAGGAGGAGACGGGAATGACACTGCCAGCCGAGCGCTTCCTGGATCTGGGAGCCCGGCAGTTGGTCGCGCCGTTTTCCACCCACAAATCCCATCTGTTTGTCGTCCGACTGACCCCCGCAGAGTTGGCTGAGATGGAAAGACGCGAGCGTGAGGGACAGACTTTTGGAGTGGAGGCCGACACGGAACGAACTCAGTTGGAGGTCCGCACGCTCCGCCAGATTCTTGAACAACGACTGGTCGACCATGCCTCTGTGGGAATGCTCATGCAGGCCTGTCTCCACACGTGGGTGGAAACCGGCCCTCCCTGTTGACTCTGCGATCGCCCGTTTGGAGCTTTGGAGGAACATGTGCCCTGATCCTGTCGGACATCATGAGACTACCAACTGCGGAAATCCGCCGCTCCGTAAGTTCGTCAGCGCCGAGAATGCTGTCCCGGGCCCGGCGAGGGGGCTGCCAGCTCAGTTGATGATGTGCTCACGGTCACCGGTGATCTTGCCACAGGCATTGCGTGGGTCGATCACGAGACGCGAATTGCGGGCCACAAGTTGCCAGTCAACCGCCGAGTGATCGGTCACGATCAGGGTGCAGTCCAATCCGGACAGCCATTGGCTGGTCAATGCCTCGCTTGAGAGATGCAGGTCGTATTTCCGCATCCGTGGGAGTGTTGGCACGTGAGGGTCGTGATAGCTGATCTCCGCACCGAGGTGTAGCAGCTCCTCGATGATCTCAAAAGCGGGAGATTCCCGGGGATCATCAACATCTTTCTTGTAGGCAATTCCAATGATGCCGATCTTCGATCCCCGTACCGATTTGCGGTGCTGGTTGAGAGCCTGCGTCACCTGCTCGACCACGTAGCGTGGCATGTGGGTGTTGACCTCGCCAGCGAGTTCGATGAAGCGGGTGTTCAGCCCATACCGCTTGGCGAGCCACGTGAGGTAGAACGGATCGATGGGAATGCAGTGCCCCCCCAGACCAGGGCCGGGGTAGAACGCCTGGAAACCGAAAGGCTTGGTTTTAGCCGCGTCAATCACTTCCCAGATGCTGAGCTTCATGCGGTCGAAGACCACTTTGAGTTCGTTCACCAAGGCGATGTTCACGGCTCGATAGGTGTTTTCGAGGATCTTGCACGCCTCGGCGACCTCCATCGAACTGACCCCGACGACCTTCGGAACCGCCTGGGCATACAGCGCCACGGAAACCGCCTGCGATTCCGGATCGAGACCGCCGACCACCTTGGGGATGTTGGAGGTCGAGAAGTTGGGATTACCGGGATCTTCCCTCTCGGGGCTGTATCCCAGGAAAAAGTCGACCCCTGCCTTGAGGCCAGAGCCTTGTTCCAAAATCGGACGCAGAACCTCCTGGGTGGTGCCGGGATAGGTGGTGCTTTCGAGAATCACCAGTTGCCCTCGACGCAGGTGCGGTGCCAAGGCTCGGCCAGTCGACTCGATATAGCTGAGATCTGGGTCGCGGTAGTCGCTGAGCGGAGTTGGAACGCAGATCGACACTGTGTCGATCTCGCGCATCTTGGAAAAATCAACAGTCGGGATAAACCGTCCGTCCGAGACGAGTTCCACGACTCCACTGTCCGGGATGTGGCCGATGTAGCTCTTGCCTCCCAAGAGCGCGTCGACCTTTCTTTGGTCGATATCAAAGCCCACCACCCGAAATCCCTTTTTGTGGAAAAGATTGGCCAGTGGCAGACCCACATATCCGAGCCCGACCACCCCGACGATGGCTTCTTTGGCCTGCAGCTTCCGCAGCAAATGCTGGCTCAGCTCGGAATAGGGGGCGGAGTTGGCGGGTGTGGACGAGGCAGCAGACATGTGCGTAGACTGAACAAAAGGTGATCGGGACTGCGCGGCCGGGAGACAACTTGGCCGAACTCGGAGACAGCGGAGAATTGTACCGGCTGAATTGAGACCAGCGATAGTACAGGGCGGAGCCCGTCCATCAAAAATTCACGGCTTCACCGATAAAGTCGCCCCAAGCGTCAGGATAAGTCCTGAGAGTGTCCCCAGCGACTCTCTCCCAGGCATACTTGGGCTTCCCCGGACCAGCGATCAGGTCCACACGGGTCGCCTGCTTACTGTTTACTGAGGTGCCGGACGCTGCCCCCAGGGGAGAGGCATGGTGGGCGGAGTGCGGTGAAGGTCGCGGCGCTGATCCCGGGGACGCGGGTGCCAGTAGTTCACGAAGTTCAGAAGTTGCCGCACTGCTTCGCGATAGGCCCGTTCCCCCTTTTCGCGAGTCGCCAATTCGGCTGCGCCGAGCACCCCGGTTTCGCTATAGCTGCTGGTCCACGAGATGACAGTCGACGGGCCCGCCCCGAACAGGTCAACCCAGTTGAACGGACTCTGATCGAGATTGAACGAGATGTCTCCGCTGTGAATCCGGTCCTTTCTCACATTGTCTTCATCGAGGTACAGGTAGAGCGATGTCTCCAGTTCGCAGGCGTGGGCACACCCGCCGGGAAACGGGCTTTCTCGCCAGCTGGGGAGAAACGACTTGTCGACCGTCAACAGGTTCCACCAAGCGGTCACCACGCACTCGGCATCCGTTTCCAAGTTGCATCGTCGCGCTGCCAGATCGAGGTTGGGCATGTTCGAACCATGGCCGTTAAGCAGCAGGATCTTTTTGAAACCGTGATAGGCCAGCGATTTGGTAATGTCGAGCACATGTTCGATAAACGTCGAATAGTGGCCATTGATCGTGCCGGGGAAGTCCATGACATGTCCCGTGTAGCCATACGTGATTACCGGCAGGACCAGGATCTTATCGGGTAGAGCCTGGCCCGCTCCCCGCGCAATTCCTGTCGGGCAGACCAGATCCACATCGAGCGGGAGATGCGGACCGTGCTGTTCAACCGAACCGACGGGCACGATGCAGATCTTGCCGAGGTCGACGGCATCATTGATTTCGGGCCAGGTCAGCTTTTCATAACGGTATTCCGTGGCGGCACGGCTGGTCATGGGGGTGTCCTGAGTGAGTCAATGAGCAATTGAAAATGTTGTGTCTAGGGATCGTCAGTTGCTGTTGGCCCGGCTGTCTTGGTCGGCGCGGGAAAACTCAGGCAAAACAACACGCGCCAGTGTTTCCAGCGCGTGGAGCGTCGACGGCGTCTGGGGCCAGCTGCTGTGGGATTAATCCCGTGCGGCAGTTTCGGGAATTGTGTCGAGCCGGGCAGGGGGCTCTGCTGTTGCCGTCGGCTGCAGCTTCCGGATCTCCAGCACCACATCGTCTGTGAGGTCGACTTCACTGGCGACCGTCAGCAGGAGTGCGTCGTTTTTGGGAATGACGATACTCAGACCCCGCCGGGAGGCGACCTCACGCAGAATTGGCTTGGTCTCCTCGCGGAATTGGCCGATCAGTTCTTGCTTGTAGCGGGCGAACTTCCGTTCGGCGATCGCCTTTTTGTCCCGGTAGGTCGATTCGAGCTTGGCTTTCGCGAGCAGCAATTGGCGCTTCTGGGCTTCGGTCAGTTCGTCACCAAGTTCCTCGCGCTTGCCGGCGAGGTGACGGTTCATCGCGTCCTGTAGCTGTGCCAGTTCCTGGTTGAGCTGAGCCACCTTCTGCTCCGCCTCGGCGGACATTGCCGAGTCTTTGCCAATCGCCCTGGCGACGGCATCGAGATCGACGACCCCCACCCCGCCGTTCCCGGCCGACCGGCTCACCTGCGCGGGATTGCCGCCGGGCTGGGAGCAGCCCACGGTCACGACAAGCAGCAAAAAGCCAAGCAACGGGGAGAGTCGGACAATCATGCGCCGGATCCTTCCTGTGGTGACAATCGGTGAGCCGTCCTGGTCACCGTATGAAGTGGGTTGTCCCGAGGAGTTCGGGGCGCTGCCTGGAGAACCTTCGTCACTCCCGCCAACCCAGTCGGACAATACCGGAATTGAGGACTGTGGGTAAAGACCGAGTCGACAAGATGAGGGACAGAAATAGCCAGAATACCCGTCAGCTTTTGCGACTCCGGGTGGCGACGTGAAATTGCCCGAAAGGGAGTCAGGGATTGAGTGTTAAACTGGAGGTCTTGGGGTGATGGCGATGACGTTTTCGGGAATTGGAAGATCGACAATCTCGTGGAACGATGGGTTGGAGAACTCCGAAGGGAGCCACTTTCGCCGGAGATTGTCTGGATCGAATTTCAGCAGCAGCGGCGCCAATTCGGGTTTGGTGCGCTCCCCCGCGACATGGAAATCAAAGAACAGGCTTGAAATCTGGGGCGTCGTCTCCCCCGTTGACCCAGACTCGACTGGCGAATGACGTCTCTTTTGTGCTGACTGTCGCGAGATTGTGTCCCAACTCTGGTCGAGTGTGTCCGGCGGCTGTGGTTGAGCGGAGTTGGCCCGCCTCGTGGGGCCGATTCCGGTCCGGGGGAGGGGGCATCGCCCATGGCCCGCCATGTCTGCGGACTCCATTTGCCTCATCTCGAAACGCAGGGCTGTGACCATCGCAAGTGACACATCCGTGATATGGCCACTGCAATCCGGTTGACCGCGCAGACTCGCGGTTTCGCTTGGCACATTCGGAACAGGAGCGATCTGGTAGGTCAAGTCGTATTGGGCGAAACAAGCGAGCGACTCGCGCATCAAGGTGACGCGGAGCTTTCACAGGACGAATCCCTCGACGGCTGGGCAGCGTCAGAGAATCGCGAACAAAGCAGAGGGCCGAAAAGGCCATCCGTGGTCGCATTTGGCTGGATTGGTTTGATCGGTGGTGGGCAGACGGCGAGGTCTGCCGAATTGGAGAGATGGGAATTCAACCTACCAATAAAGCAAAAGGGCAGTCCGTCACTGAGAGTGACGAACTGCCTCTCGAACGGTTCTGCTGATCTCGGAGTCTTGGGCAGGAGGCTCTGGTATCGAGACAAGACTCAGTCTCTTTCCTAGGGAGGAAAGTTCCTGAGTCAGGTTTCTCGCACAGGAAGTGCCTGACCGAAGAATCAAAGGGCAGTTTGCCGGTCTGGGTCAGCGGGGGCTGACGGTCTTCGCCCGAGGTCCCTTGGCCTTGGGGTTGGGAGAATTGTCGATCTGGAACTCGACATCCTGCCCGACCTGCAGATCCTCGTACCCGCGGTTCTCCACAGCGGTGTGGTGGAAGAACACGTCTTCCCCCTGCGCCTGCGAGATGAACCCGAACCCCTTCTCCTGCACAAGCTTCTTGATCTTGCCCACCGGCATTGCAAAGACTCCTCCGCACATTTACCGAACGATTACGAGGCCGGGGCATGTGCGGAACCACCGACCCGCGCCGCCGCTTCAGCACCACGTTTCGAGGCCGTGGCCGCATCGAGCCTTGCGGTACGTCCACGGCACTTGCCGCAGACACGTCACCCGACTGCCTCGAAACCCGGGGTCTGACGCTTGGGATCCGCCCCCCCGCCTCAACAGTCTTTAGACGCTCACTGGCGGCATCCTAAACACTCTTCATTCTGAGAATCAAGTTCCAACCGGTTGAAAAATCCGAAATTCTTCACACAGGCCTTTTTCCGTTGCCACTGTCTACCAAGGGGACGTTGCCCCATTCGAAAGTTTCCCCGTCGAATTAGGGTCAATTGACTGACAGAGTGTACCAGATTTCTCGGTTGGACCGGCGGCAGCTTTCTCGATTGGCGAGTCTTCGGCTGGTATTCAACTCTGGAAAAGCTGAGCGATCTGTGGCGCTCGACCGCAGTCGCGGAGCGACCACTGGCGTTCGCGACGTTTGGCTCCTCGGGTGGATCACCTGGGCCCAGCCTTTCCCCGCAGGACAAGTGTTGCACTGCATCCGATTGGTTTTGCCATCGGGCGAGGCACATCGGCCGTGATGCTCAGCCTTGGGAGCGATCCAAGGCTCCCAACAGGTCGGCAATCAGGTCGTCCGAATGTTCGATGCCCACGGAGACCCGCAGCGTTTTGTCGGTGATTCCGGCAGCCTGCCGCGCGGCGGCGGTCATCGAGGCGTGGCTCATTGTCTCGGGATGCTCGATCAGAGACTCAATCCCCCCCAGTGATTCAGCCATCGCGTAGAGGCGGGTGGTTGTCATCACTTTTTCCGCCTGGGCACCTCCCCCTCTGACGTCGAAGCTCAACATCCCTCCAAACCCCGTCATTTGCTTCTTGGCAAGTGCATGGTGCGGATGGTCAGAAAGCCCGGGATAATAGACTCGCTCGACAGAAGGATGGGACCGTAACGCTTGGGCAACCGCCAGAGCGTTCCGTTGATGTACCTCCATCCGGGGGCCGAGTGTCTTGACCCCCCGCAACACCAACCACGCGTCGAAGGGTGAGCAGGCCAGTCCCAGCGCGTTCACAATGTACCCGATCCGCTCGGCGTGAGGCTGATGTCGGGTGATCACCGCCCCTCCCACCACATCGGAGTGCCCATTCAGGTACTTGGTGGTGGAGTGCATCACAATGTCGACCCCCTGTTCGAAAGGACGCTGAAAATACGGGGACATGAACGTGTTGTCGGCGATCGAAATCGCACCCGCTTGCCGGGCGATACCGGCCAAGGCCTCAAGATCCACCAGATTCAGAAGTGGATTGCTGGGGGTTTCCAGCCAAAGGCCCCGGGTTTGGGGGGTCAGTGCCCGCCGCACGTTTTCCGGGTCCTGCATATTCACAAAAGAGAATTTCAGCCCGTATTCGGTGAAGGGAACATTAAATAGCCGGAAGGTGCCGCCGTAGATGTCGTGTCCGGCGATGATGTGGTCGCCCGGCTTGAACAGGTGCATGCAGGCGGTGATGGCTGACATGCCCGTCGACGTGGCGCGGCAGTCGATTCCCCCTTCCAGCGAGGCGAGGCTCTCCTCCAAAGCCCGGCGTGTGGGATTGCCACTTCGTGTGTAATCGTAACCCTTGGTTTTTCCCAGCGATTCGAAACGGAAGGTTGACGTGGGATAGATCGGGGTAATGCAACTGTTGTATGAGTCGTCTTTGTCGACGCCAACGTGCACACACCGGGTTTCGAAACGCTGTTGCGAGTAATCGTGCGCCATGGATGGGTGGAGGGCCTGAGTTTGCCGAGTGTCGTGATTCGAAACAGGGGGGGGAGGGGATCTTGAAAGGACTTGAGCCGGCTTACCACCCGGTTTGCGGGGAGAATTCCGGCCTCATGTTCAGCCGACCCCGCACATTCAGCCTCTTGCAGGATGCGCAATTCTCATCTCGGCTGCAAGTTCGTTGGGCAAGCTCGCGAAGAGAACTGTACCAGACCGCCAAACCTCCACAGCCAATCGGTCGTACCGAGCGGCTCCTGCGGTCCCTCCGGTGATTGCAGGGCTGGCGTCCAGCGTGTTACCTTCGCGAGTCGATGGCGAAGAGCCTACCTTCGCAACTCCTTCCTGGGTTTTTCCCGATCTTTCGTGCGCCCACTCGATTCCAACATGTCTGCCGCTCCCGCGTTCATCATTCTGCACACTGAAGACAACATCGCCGTGGCGGCCCGGAACTGTCCTGGGGGGACCCGCTTCGCGGTGACTGGCCACTCGGTCGACATTCGTGAGCCAATCGACCTGGGTCACAAGGTGGCCACACGCGACATCCCCCGGGGAGCCCCCATCAAGAAATTCGGCCAAACGATTGGCTTTGCGACCACCGACATTGCCACCGGCAGTTGGGTCCACACGCACAACTGCGGCACTGGCCCCCTGAGCCTTGATTACGCCCACGCGACCGAGATTCCACCCGATCCGAAACCGGTTCACGGCCGAACATTCCAGGGATACCGTCGAACCGATGGCCGGGCCGCCACGCGCAATTACATTGGGGTGATCTCGACGGTCAACTGCTCGGCCTATACGTCTCGGCTCATCGCCCAGGCGATCACTCCTGACCTTTTGGCCCGCTTCCCAAATGTCGACGGAATTGTGCCGATCGTCCACAAGCATGGTTGCGCAATGCAGTACGGTGGGCCCGACCACCTGCAGCTCAATCGGACTCTGGCTGGGTTCGCCAAGCATGCCAATATTGGTGCCTATTTGATTGTCGGCCTGGGGTGCGAGACTGGCCAGGCGAGCTTCCTTGCTGAAAAGGAAGGATTGCACCAGATCCAGATTCCCGGTCAGGATCCTGCCAAGCTGCCGTTGATCCTCAACATGCAGGAGGAGGGGGGGATCCGCAAGACCGTCAACCGGGGAGTTTCGATCATCCGCGAGATGCTTCCTGAGGCGAATAAGGTCACCCGCGTCCCCATTCCGGTCGCTGAGATCATCCTGGGAACCAACTGTGGCGGTAGCGACGGGAACAGCGGAGTCACTGCCAACCCCGCACTCGGCTATGCCAGCGATCTTTTGGTCGCCCATGGGGCGGCCAGCGTGCTGGCAGAGACGACCGAGATCTACGGTGGCGAACATACACTGACCCGCAGGGCCATCTCGCGCGAAGTGGGGGAAAAACTGATCGAGAAGATCCGCTGGTGGGAAAAGTACACCGCCATGTTTGGTGCCGAGATCAACAACAATCCCTCGGTGGGAAACAAGAAGGGAGGCCTCACCACCATTTACGAGAAGTCGCTGGGGGCGATCGCCAAGGGGGGCACAACGGCGCTGCGCGGCGTCTTCGACTACGCCGAGCCGATCACCTCGAAGGGCTTTCTGATCATGGACACCCCGGGATATGACCCCACCTCGGTGACTGGCCTCGTGGCCGGTGGTTGTAACATGGTGGTCTTTACGACCGGGCGGGGAAGCTGCTTTGGCTGCAAGCCGGTCCCGTCCATCAAAGTCGCGACCAATACACCCATGTACAACCGCATGGTCGAAGACATGGACATCAACGCGGGGGTCATTCTCGAGGGGGCCACGGTCGAAGAGGTGGGACGCCAGATTTTTGAGAAAATCGTCGCGGTGGCGAGTGGCGAGAAAACCAAGAGCGAGGCCCAAGGAGTCGGGGATGACGAATTTGCTCCCTGGGGAATTGGGCCAACCCTTTAAGTTTGGGACCTCTCGTAGTTTGGATTCCCTCATTTGTCGCCGCACGACCCGAAATCAGGGGGCTTGGCGGGGTTTTCTTCCTGGAACTGCCAAATCCCGAGTCCGACTCTGGACCGTGCCCGATGGGGTAACATGCAGGAGCAGTTTAGGAAACCGGGTTATTTGGAAATCGGTCAACCCCCTCGAGCAACCTCTGACAGAGCGCAATGAGCAGAGGCGGCTCTATGAGGGGGGCGAAGAATCCCACCACACCTTCCTCACGTGCCGCCCATTCGAGGGGTGCCAGTTCGGCTGGTCCAACCAGAATTGGCTTGGCACCGCACTGGGCCACTTGCAACCGATCCAGCAGGGTCAGTATCTCGGCGGACCAACCGCACCAGTCGAGCACGCAAATGCTGGCCGGCATCCTCTGCGCGAGAGACAAGAGGTCTTGGGGCGACCGACAAGGACGAACGAGAAGCCCGGGGCCCGCCAATTCCCGCTTGAGAATTGGCTCGAGGTAGGGATGACGTTCGAGAACGAGCAATCCGGGCGCGATTCGCGAGTTCGATTGCAGGGCGAAGCCCGGGTTCGAGGTGGGGCTTTGTCCCTCCAGGGCGTTGTGGGGTGAATTCACGAGCGACACCAACTGAAGGTCATTTCCGGCGGGGATCGGCCACTCGATCGCGAGCACGCGCCTCGTTTGGCTGTGGGCGAAAATCGAGCCGCTGCCATCGATGATCGCTGGGCCCGGTCCCGAGTACATATTCAATCGCCTCGATTTCTGGTCCGATCAAGCACTGGTCGATGGCCAGCACGGGAACTGGAACAGGCCAAGTGTAAGACCATCCCGACCCCGCGGCGTCGTAGGCGTGTCTGTAGCCAGCAGGGAGCCTCTGCAATTGGGTGGCCCGCCGCACGGCATTGAAGTCACCCAGAACCAGATCGGGCTGAAATGACCGAATCAAATCATTCACCCGGCGTAGAAGCGGATCGCGATGCCCGCGCAGGCTCGACGGCAGATCCAGGGCAAGCAGTCGGAGTTCGGTTCCATCCTCAGTCCGCAGGTCGACTTGCAGGCCCTCAGTCAGGGGAAGTGTCACGGTCTCCGCGCGATCGATCCGAAGGCGAGAGCAGACCAGCAGGCTTCCGGTGAGGTGAAATTGTGGACGTTTCCCGCTCCAGTCGCGGTGCCTGTCACTGAGCTTCGACAGAAACGTCTGGGTCTCGCTCCCGTTTCGACCACCATACTCGGCCAGAATCAGGATGTCGGGTTGCTCCCTTTCCAGGGTGTGGAGTATGGGCTCCCAGCCTCCTTCGCCATGCCACATATTCCAGTGCAGAACCCGCAGCTTTGAATTCGCCGACCAAGACGCGTTCGGGACCTGTTGCCTCCAGTGATTGTCGACGCACAGGACATGTTCCAGGGGCCAGATGAGCAGAAGGATTGCCAAGAGCAGGCTTCGACGGGCTCGGGCCAGTCGGCTGATCGCCAAGATTGCTGCTCCTCCACACAGCACCAGTGGGGCGGGAAGATGAAAAAAGGGTTCCCACTTGGCCGTCTGGTCTCCGTGGTACTGTCCCAGACCCCACGCGATCCACAGCGGAGCAAACAGCAGCCACGACGGCCCCAGCAACAACAACCACCACCAACGGCGACCCACGCGGCCGCCGAGAATCTGTGAAGTTGCTGAGTGCGCGTGGTTTTTCTCGACCTCCTGTCGCAAGGAAACGCTCACTGTGCCGAAAGGGTGACGTTGGCCTTCGCCTCGACCGCCAGGATCGCCCCTGCATCTCCATTCCCCTGGTCGACTTTCAGCAGAATCAAATTCCGCCCCTGCTTGAGTTCCACCGGCACTTTGTCTTGAGCCGGAGCGAGTGCACGAGTGACTTTGTTGTCATGCACCTTTTTGCCGTTCACCCAGACCTGGACACCATCATCCGACCCGATGTGCAGCGTCGCCGGCTGGGCGGAAGCCGATTCAGCCACCATGGCGAAGTAGTAAATCACATTGTCGGCAGGCATCTGCACTGCTCCCGACAACTGACGGATATCGAGCTGGGGGACTCCGGCGGCACCCACCTTCGCATCGACCCGTCTCCATCCGATTTGCTTCATGCCAAATGTGACATGCTGGGCATTGAAGTCGGGATCATGGGCCTTCGCTTCGGGGCCAAAATCCTGGCTTCGCTGTTCAGGACGAACATTGGGAAAGGGACCCAGTGCCTGGAATGATGCGGCGGGGACGATCGCTTCCTGCAGATTCGCAAGGTAGGCCAACAGGTCAGCCGCATCTTGAGCGGTGACACTCTGAAGCACCAATTCGGGCATCAGCGATTTCTCCTGTTTGACCAGATCGACTACCTTGGACCGTGGAAGATCGACGAGGTTCCCGTCAATGCTCTTCAGCAACACATGGTCGTCGTTGGCCTCTTTCAGAAAGCCCGCGAACACCTTACCGGTGTCGGTCTCCACCACGTAAGGGTAGTACTCGGGTGCGATTCCGGCACTGGGATTCATGATTGTTTCAAGCAACGCTTTTTTCTCGTATTTCCGTCCAATCTGGCTAAGTTCGGGGCCGATATCGGCACCCTGGCCCTTCACCCGGTGGCACTTGCTGCAGGCGGCTGCACCGCTGCGAGCGAAGACTTGGGCACCTCGCTCGGCATTGCCATTGAGTTTGAGGATGTCTTCCGCCTGGAACTGCTGGCCGAGCGTCTTGGGACGTTGGTCCGTGGGAATATGCTTCTCGAACAACAGCCGGACATTGACGTCGGGGTGTTCGATGGCCGCTGCGATGGCCCGCTTTGCCAGAGGTTGAGCGAGCTTGCCCGTATCGAGGAACCGCATGAGGAAGACGGCGCCATCGCTCGACTGCATCAGCCCGTCGACCAGCCGTTCACGGGTGGCTGGGGCTGCCCCGGAATCGGCGGCCAGCAGTTTTCCTGCGGACACGGTATCACGCAGGGCGACCAGACCGTCCAAGGCGCTCTTCTGCAACGCTTCGGGAACCCCGGATGGTCCCGTGAGCAGTTGCGCTTCCGCTGGCCCCGCCTTTTCAATTTGCAGGCGAGACGCCACTGCGATCGCCGCAATACGGCTCGGTTCGCTGGCCTGTTTGTTGCCGATGATCTGGACAACCTGATCTGCAAAAGGCGTCAGTCCCGCCTCCCCAATAACACCCAGTGCGGCCGGAACGAGGTCAGGAGTCTTTAGTGACTCTTCCAGACCCTTCCGAAGCTCGGGGTTGTCCCGCAGATTCTTCCACGCTCCCGGCAGATTCCGCTGCAGCGAGGCCAAGGCCAGACGTCGGGTGCCAACAGGAGTTGTTCCGCCCAAAACCTTCAGAACCTCTGTGCCGGCGTCTCCGCTGGCCAGGCTGGAGATCGCAGTGAGGATCGCCTCGGCCGATTTCTCGTTGAGGCCTGACGACGCCAGTTTCCCTGCCAAGAATTTCGAGGCGTCCTCGGGACGCAGTATGCGGGCGATGTCGATCAGCTGGGGGGTGACGTCGCCTGACGCCCCCTCGACCACCTTCTGGAAGACTTCCGGCTGACGATTGCGCGAGGCGATGCCCAGGGTTTCGAGCAGGTAGCGATCGGATCCATCGTACTTCGACCAGGCCTTCAGGATCGCGGTGGTGGCGGTCGGAGAGGGGGAAGCTCCGGCTGCAAGTAAAGCTTCCTTGGAGACCTCTCCATCGGCATCGTTGATAAACGGCAGCAATTCGGGAAGCGTCGTCTCACCATGGCGGCGAAGAATTCGGACCGCCAGCGCTCGAAACGTGGGGTCGGTCGACGCAAGTTCACGCCGGACCACAGAGCGGCCTTCTCCGCCAATCCGGTCCAGTAACCACAAAGCCCGCGCCTTCTGGACGCGATCGGCTCCAGAAGCAAGCTGCGTCAATCCCGCCAGAGCCGCCGCACCGCTTTGCAACAACCGTTCGCGGGCATGCCACAAAGTCGCATGATTGGGGCTTCCCAAGGCAACCAGGGCATCCGCGTCGTTCGTGTAAGGTCCGGGTCTGTGTTGTCGGACCAGCTTCTTCCCCTTGGGAACAATCCGGTAAATCCGCCCGCGGTCCGGATCGTTGTAGGCGTGTCCGCCCACGCCCCCGTCGTACCAGTCGGTCACGTAGATTGATCCATCGGGAGCGACGCACGGATCCACTGGCCGGAAATACGGGTCGGTGTTGGTCACGATGTTTTGGATGCCGGCCGTGAAGCCGACTCCGCTCATCCGCTGCGGAGTGTAACAGCGAATCTCACGAGGGCCGGCATCGCAGTGGATGATCTGGTTCTGGTACTTTGGACCAAACGCATTCCCCTCGTAGAAGGTCATGCCACAGGGGGAGCCGAAACCGGTGATCAGCACATAGGGCACAAATCCGGGCTTGTCCGCCCGCCAATGGTGGATTGGATCGAAACTGCCGTCCGGGTTCCGAATGTTTTCGGGACCCCCAAACCATCCGTAGTTGCCTCCTTCCAGAATCCAGCAGATACGAACAGATTTCAATCCGTCGTTGTCATTGTCGCTGCACCAGACATTACCAAAGGAATCCACGGCCAGTTCGACCGGATTGCGGAAGTTGACGGCAAAGTCTTCGAGCTGGGTGCCGTCTGCCTCGCAGCGGATCATGCCACCCCACTGGAACTTGATCCGGCGACCATCGGGGCCGGTGACGTCATACCCGGTGTCACCGTTGGTCATGTAGAGCTTGTGGTCGGGACCAAAAACTTGGCTGTGGGTGCCATGGTCGTGATTTTTCCCGCCAAATCCGGTCAATAGCACAGTCCGGGGACCGTCCGCCTTCAGATCGCCGTTCTTGTCTTCATACACGTAGAGGTTGGGCGATTCAGGTACATAGACCTTCGATCCGGCAACGCAGACCCCCATCGCGGCATTGAGATCGCTGGCGAAGACAGTGACGGTGTCAGCCTTGCCGTCGCCGTTGATGTCTTCAAGCACCTTGATTTTGTCGTCCGGAGGATTACCAACGTTGCGGCGGTACTTCGTCCCCTCGGTGACCCACACTCGCCCCTGGGTGTCGACATCGATTGCGATGGGGTTGGAAATCATCGGTTCGGAAGCGAAAACCTGGACTTCGAAGTCGTCGGCCGTGACAAACGACTTCAAGGTCTCCTCCACTGGCTTCTGGGCCAGGGCAATTGACGCTCCATTCCCCAGCAGGGCCAAGGCACAGGTCAATGACCGGATCGTAGAGGAAGTCAGCAGGCGACGAACGGGAAGCATTCCGGACACTCCAGTCGAGTCGATGAAACAGTTTCGGTCCGGGACTCATCTGGAGACCCGATGGCGGGCAACCACGCCCGTTGTCCAAATCCGAAACCGCCTCCGAAGTTTACCGCATCAACGGACCGGGGTTAAGGACCCGGGTCTTGGGTGCCTCGCCCGTTCCGACCGTTTCTGGAGAACGGATCGAGCAGGGGAAGGGGACATCATCACCCGCCGAGTGTTGCGCAGATCTCGTATCGATCCGCATTCCCGGATTTGAGGTGAATAGGGATCAACTGAATACCCAAGAATTTGCCACAAATTAAGAGCTTGCATCCGGCGACCGGGCAAGATGCCCTCGCTGACGCTGATACAAATTACCGGGCTAGGATTCGAACCTAGACGAGCAGGACCAAAACCTGCTGTGCTACCGTTACACCACGGGCCAGGGATCGGGTCGTTCGGATGGGCTTCGCGCGTTCGTGCGCGTCGTGTCTCCAGGGGCTCGGACCACCAACTGCCATTCGTGCTGGCGCGGCGGGAACACCCTGGCCGCGGCACCCTCGAGGCTGGAGCAGGCGGTCATGCCGCGTTGCCTGCACCATGCGGCGCCTGGCCCGTGCCAGTCACCGACGGCCCATGTTGAGGGACGTGAAATGCTACCCGAAGCGGCGCATCCGCCAAGGGGACGGGCCGCGCCCGGGGCGTATCCG